>NZ_JBNXVP010000029.1:0-92800 GCF_050565645.1 Leptolyngbya sp. AN10 | reverse complement strand
AAAGCGCAATGCTCGCACGTAAAGCGCAATGCTCTACACCAGACGCGCAGCAATCGCTGCGCTGGTTTCTTTGCGCTCATCGATACAAAGTTTCTCTGGCTTGCCTAACCCGCAACTTGGGTTAATAGCACGACAGCATGAGCGACGATCGCATCTTCACTACCGACCGCATCCATTTTCTCGTTCGTCGTTGCCTTGACTCCCACACAGTCGGGAGGAAGGTTTAGAGCGGTTGCGAGACGCGATCGCATCGATTCAATATAGGGTTTTAACTTCGGACGCTCTGCCACGATGACCGAATCAATGTTGCCAATTTTCCAGCCTTTTTCTTGAATCAGTTGGTGGACTTGTTCGAGCAAAACAATGCTGTCGGCTCCTGCCCATTTCGGATCAGTCGGTGGAAAGTAATGTCCGATGTCACCTAAACTAAGCGCTCCAAGCATCGCATCCATAATCGCGTGAGTCAAAACGTCTGCGTCACTATGACCGAGTAAGCCTGTTTCATGTTCGATTTTGATGCCGCCTAGAATCAGATCCCGTCCGCTGACGAGGCGATGAATGTCGTAGCCGTTGCCGATGCGAATTGCCATACCTTGAAGAGATTACTGCGATTTTCAGAATATCGTAGTGTGAAACGAAACTGAGTAGGGGGTGGGGAGTGGGGAGTAGGGGGTAGGGTGGCAAGGTTATTGCGATTTGCAACAGAGAGCTAGAAAGCATTTTCCCCACTCCCCACTCCCCACTCCCTACTTGCTATATGATCAAATTCAAACTCAAATTCTGTTTTACGTATGGCTCCGCTTCCAGAAAATCGCCCGAAACAACTCTCACTTGGTCCCCTAGAGGCTGAGATTCTTCGGATTGTTTGGGAACTTGAAACGGTCACAGTAAAAGATGTCCACGATCGCATTCTCTCCGATCCCGATCGAGAACTTGCTTACACTTCGGTCACAACCGTTTTGAATCGACTAGTAAAAAAAGGCTGGCTTGCCTGCAATAAACAAAATCGATCGTTTACCTGGTCTGCGATCGTGTCGCAATCCGAAGCTAGAGCGCTTCAAGCAATGCAACAACTTAACCAGTTCTTAGCGGTCACCAATCCTGATGTGGTCGCTGCGTTTGCCGATAGTTTAGACCAAGCGAGTTGTGATCAGCTTGACGCGATCGCACAACGTCTCAAAGCTGTTCGTGAGGCGCGGGAGAAACAATAATGCACTTTACTTTGTTAGTCATCTCGATTAGTGCCGCGATCGCGTTTCGATTCGCTTGGAGATCTAGAGCCGCAGATTGGAATACTCGTTGGCAATGGGCGTTAGGTGCATTTCTGTTTTCGCCATTGTTGTTGATTACAAGCGCGATCGCGATTCTTTGTATGGGTCCGCGTGGTCGAATGGTTCACACTTGGGATGGTTGGAGCAGTTATGGAATTGCGATCGCATTTTTAACGATCGGAATCATTCTTCTCGTACAATTGGCATTGCAGGCACAGCGATCGCTTCAAAAAATCTATCAGTTGCCACAAGAAACAGTTCTCTCAACACCTGCACGATTACTAGAGCATTCCACTCCGTACATTGCTCAAATCGGATTCTGGAATCCTGAGTTAGTCATCAGCGAGGGACTATTAGATACGCTAGACGAATCGCATTTACAAGTTGCACTCACCCACGAAAAAGCACACCAATACTATCGCGATACCTTCTGGTTTTTCTGGTTAGGTGGATTGCGTCGATTAACGGCTTGGCTACCGAATACGGAAGCACTTTGGCAAGAGTTAATTTTCTTAAGAGAACTTCGAGCCGATCGCTGGGCAGCACAGCAAACGGATGGATTGTTACTCGCTGAGGCATTATTGTCGATCGTCTCTGCCTCGCAAGTGGAATCAGAACCTTGGATGGCGGCTTTAGGTGATGCAATTCCTCAGTCTCGATTGAATGAACGAATTGATGCACTGTTAGACGAATCGGAGCCTGTATCTGATCGGAGTTTTACCGTTTGGATTTGGTTATCGATCGTACTTCTGCCGCTGTGTATCGTTCCGTTTCATTTCTAAAGTGAATCTCCTACACGAATCGAAGATGCCTGCCGAATAGAATTCGGGGCTACACAGACAAAGTGTGCCTAGCGCACACTGACACCCAATTTTTTCTTAGTCCGCGACGGCGGACTTCGTTTGTATAGCCGCGAATTCTATTCGCCAAGGCGTTCAGGCAAAAATTCTAATGATTCGAGTAGTGTGACCACTCGCACTTTCACTTCGTCGCGTACTCTGCGGAAAACATCGATCGAATATCCCTCTGGATCGTCCAATTGCCAATCCTCAAACGCTTCTCGTAACAGCCATTCCTTCGGTAAATTCACACCACATCCACAAAGCGAAATCACGATATCAAAATCCTCCGGATCAAATTCGCTCAATGCTTTCGAGGTCTGATGGCTTACATCAATTCCAACTTCGGACATGACTTGAACGACGATCGGATCAACGTGGCTGGCTTCGAGTCCTGAACTGGTGACGATCGCAGTTCCGATCGTTTTCGCAAATCCTTCTGCCATCTGCGATCGACGAGAATTCTTTTTGCAAACAAACATCACTCGCTTCATTCCAAAACCTCCTTAAATTCATTCGACAGATATCGATAAGCCCAAACTGCTAATTGTGCGCCCAAAATCGGTGCAATCCAATACAGCCAATGATGTTGCCAATTCCAACTCATCAACGCAGGCGCAAACGATCGAGCAGGATTCATACTCGCGCCCGTAATTGATCCCATACAAGCCGCTTCTAAACCGACGGTTAAACCGATCGCCATTCCAGCAAATCCGATTGGCGCACGTCGATCGAGTCCCGATCCCAAAATTACCAACATCAAAATAAAGGTCAGCACAGTTTCTAAAATGAATGACTGCTGCCAATTGCCATCCAGGGGAATTGTTGCGCCCAAATTTCCGACCCTACCAAACGACAGCACGAGCAACATTGAAGCGGTGACTGCCCCCAAAACCTGCGCCAAAATGTAGGGCAATACGCGATCGCGTTTAAAGAATCCGCTTGCCCAGAATGCTAACGTGACCGCTGGATTGAAATGTGCGCCGCTGATGTGACCGAGGCTGTAAATCAATGCCGCTACGATCGCGCCAAACACAAAGCTGATACCGAGGTGCGTCAATGCTCCTTGACTGACTTCATTCACAATCACAGCACCCGTTCCCGCGAATACGATCGCAAACGTGCCAATGAACTCTGCAAAAACTTCTCTCGAATAAAGCGCGATCGAATATCGCTTCTGTTTTTTCATATTGAATTTCATCGATATTCATCAGCATCGATATTCTGACAGAGGATATTGATGTATGTCAATATAGAAGCTATGAAAAGAACGACACCTGCTATTTCTTGCTGTCCACCTTTGCTCAAAGGCAAACTCACACCCGAAGAAGCGACTCAACTAGCTGCAATTTTTCGGGTGTTGGGTGAACCTGCGCGGTTGCAACTGCTGAACCTAATCGCAGCCCAACCGACCCAGGAAGTTTGCGCCTGTGAATTAGTCGAAACTTTGGGACTTGCTCAACCCACCGTCAGTCACCATCTCAAAGTGATGTACGAAGCAGGGCTGCTAGAAAAAGAGCGGCGTGGAACTTGGATCTATTACCGCATTGTGAAAGAACGACTCATTGCATTGCAGAATGTATTGTCTTAAGTATTCATCCATCTAATCGCTTTTGAATCTGTTTAATGGCTTGATACATTTCAGGCAGCCGACTATAGAGCGCGAAAGCCCGGAGAAACACTCGATGTTCTACCGCAGGGTATCCGGATACGGTCACACCCGCTTTTACATCTCCATGCACACCCGTTTTAGCTGAAGCAACCGAGCCATCGCCCATTTTCGCCTCGTTCCCCACTCCAACTTGTCCCGCTAAAATCACGCGATTGCCGATCGTGGAACCTCCAGCAATTCCCACATGAGCCGCAAACGCACAGGCTTCACCAACTTTCACGCCATGCCCAATCTGGACTAAGTTATCGATCTTCGTATTCCGACCGATGCGAGTTTCACCGACTGCGGGACGATCGATATTTGAATTACAGCCAACTTCAACGCCATCTTCCAGCACCGTATAGCCGGATTGCTCCATTTTCAGCCAGCCTTCACGAGTCGGCACAAATCCGAAGCCTTCGGAACCAATTACCGCACCCGCATGAATCACACAGTCTGCACCAATTTGGGCGCGTTCGTGAATCGTACAATTGGCATGAAGAATAGTACGATCGCCAATCGTTGCACCGGGATAAACGACAACGTTGGGATGAATACAAACGTGATTGCCCACTTTAGCACCGGACTCAATCACCACATGAGCACCGATCGAAACCGATTCGCCAATCTGAGCAGAAGGATCGATTACGGCGGTTGGATGAATTTGGGGCGAAGGTTTATAAGGTTGGTAGAAAAACGCGATCGCTTGAGCAAACACCAGGCGCGGTTGGGAAGTCACGATCCAAGCCAAACCGCGATCGTTTGCGATCGCTTGCAATGTTTCATTCGCAGGCAGAATGATCGCGCTTGCTTGCGTGGCTTTCAGTTGTTCAATGTATTTAGTGCTTTCTGCATAAGTCAAAGTATTCGAGGTTGCCTCTGCGATCGCGCTCACTCCAGTAATTTCTAAATCTGGTGTGTCACTGTGACTCGCGATCGATTTCCCTAACTTTTCCACTAAATCCTTGAACTTCATTTACTCCTCCACCCGTTTCAGAAATGCTGCACACTCGACATGAGCCGTTTGCGGGAAAAAGTCCGCAGGCTGTACTCGCGTGAGTTGATAAGCATTGTCAGCACACAACAACTTTAAATCTCTCGCAAGCGTGGCAGGATTACAACTGACGTAAACAATCTGTTTAGGTTTCTGTTGCCTGAGCGTTTCTAAAATGGTTGCATCACAGCCTTTACGCGGCGGATCAAGCATGACCAAATCTGGCTGAACCGAGAGAGAACTTAGAACTTTCTCAACGGCTCCCACTTCAAAGCTGACATCGACCCCGTTCAAAGTGGCATTCTGACGGGCTTGCTCTATCGCTTCAGATTGAATCTCGATCCCGATCGCTGTTTTGACTCGTTGTGCGATCGGTAAAGTCATCGTGCCAATGCCACAATAAGCATCCACAAAGGTTTCATTTCCCTGCAAATCTAATTCTTCTACGATCGCCATTAACAAAGCTTCTGCTTGCTCGGTATGCACTTGGAAAAAGGTATCGGGACGAATATGAAACGTTAATCCTGCAAATTGTTCGCTCAAAAATGGCTGACCTGCAATGCAGTAAGTTTCTCTGCCAAAAATTGCATTTGTGCGATCGCGTTGCACATTCAGCGAAACCCCAACCAAATTCGGATATCGTTGCAGCCATTCCTGCGCCTGAGATTCCAAATTCGGCAACTCTGGATCAGCCGTGACTAACGTGAGCAACACTTCACCCGTTCGCCGTCCAATTCTCAAAGATAGATGCCGCACTTGTCCCCGATGATACTTCTCATCGTAAACTCGCCAGCCTTGCTGCTGAATATCCTGTTTAATCTCAGCCAAAAACGGATTCAAACGCTCATCTTGAATCGGACATTGATTCAGATTCACAATTTGATGAGTGCCTTTTTGATAGTATCCCGCCTGCACTTGTCGATTCTGCGAGACTCCCAAGGGGTAAGTCGCTTTATTGCGATAGTGCAGCGGTTCGCTCACATTGAAAACAGGATCAACTCGGACTTGATCAAATCCCCCGATCCGTTCCAACGCCTGCACAACCTGATTTCGTTTCGCCTCAAGTTGATACTCATAATCGACGTGCTGCCACTGACACCCGCCACACTTATCCGCCACAATACAACTCGGACGCACTCCATACGGCGACTCTTCGAGCATTTCATGGACTTTTGCATGGGCGAAATTCGGCTTGACGTGCATCAATCGAACCATTGCCCGATCGCCCGTCACCGTATCCGGAACAAAAACCACACGCGATCCGGCTCGTCCGACTCCATCGCCTCGATCGCTTAAATCCGTAATCGTGACTTCGATGAGGTCACCTTGTTTCCATGTCGCTTCAATTGTCTCTAACTCTGGACGCACAGCAATTTACCAATTTTTGACCTGTTCTATTGTGACGTTTCTTCGAGACGAATGATAGAGCGCTCAACTAATACCGCCTTTAGCAAGCAAGCATGGAAATGTTAGAATCTCGCTCAGGCATCTACTTCTCCGAGTCATTTCGGCGACAAGTTCGACTAGAAAATCGAAGATCCGCAAACATTTACAATTCTTAGAATATGAAAGCACCTTTGCTGACCAAAGCACTGCTAAAGGCGGTCTGCATCAGTGGACTAACGTTCGCCGTTGCGCCTTCTGCTCGATCGCAGGATTTTCAAGTTCAACCTGTCTTTGATATGACCCTTCTTTCAGGCTGGACAGCCAACGGAGCCGCACTTCAATCCATAGAACAGCTAGGGAACCAAGTCCAAGGTCAGTCTCGCCCATCTCGTTCCTCGACTCAAGCTAGATCCTCTAATTCCGCCAAGTCGATCAGCTTCGCCTACTCGCCTACTCCCGCACTCAAGCAGAAAGTTGTCCAAGGCTACGTTGATCGCTTAAATAAGACAAATCCTGCTGCTTCACAAGCTGTATCCGAAGCGTTTCAAACGGGCAAATATAACTATGGTCAAATTTACTGGAATCTGATTAAAGATTCTGGACTACGTGAAAACGATGCGGCAGATGCCCTAAGCGCGTACATGATCTTGGGCTACATGGTTGTCAACAACGTACAGGATGGAAATCGCGTCACTGTGCCAATGGCAAGGGGAGTACGATCGCAGTTAGCCCCACTGCTATCAGCTAATTCTCGTCTAACCGCGCCCGGTGTGCCAGCCCAACTCGGTGAAGAAATGAAACTACAAACTGTAATTATTCATGCGAGTTGGCAGTCTGCTGCAAAAGAGAACACCCTATCAAACTACCAGCAGGGCATTGCAGCGATGTTTAAAGATCAATATGGGCTAGATCTGAGTCAAATGAAGCTGACCGATCGAGGTTTTGCTAAAAAATAGCTTGAACTCAGTTGCAGGTCAGCGTGTATAAGCGATCGCAGATTTTGCCAAAACGTTCTCGTAATAGTTCTGCAATTGTTTGGTTGCCGCTGACCAACTCCAGCGCTCGCTTCTGTGCGGGCGTTTTGCCGGAGTTGTTCGCGCTCTTCAGTGCGAGAGAGCAGAAACTGAGTCGCCTCGATCGCTTAAATCCGCGATCGTGACTTCAATCAGTTCGCCTTGCTTCCAGGCGGGGTCAATACGGGCTTGCGATCCGGTCGAGGAGGTTTGTGAACTACCAGACACCGACCGCTAGGCGGTACGGTGCTGGCTTCCCAATTCATCAGCAATTGCCTCTGCGGTCGTGGACTTGCGCCCATACCGCTTTGGTCTTACATTGCCTCCAAGGGCAGTAGCGCTGGTTCCCAACGCCAAAATCCGCAAGCCTTCATCTCGGATGTTCAATGCCGCATTCACATCTCTATCGTGATGCTTCTGGCAGTGAGGGCAGAGAAAAGAACGGACGGAGAGATCCATCTTTGGCATCGGTAGCAGTGTTGTATTGCACAGATGCGACGATGGGAAGAACCGACCGATTTCAAGGTAGATCTTTCCTTCCTGCTCTGCTTTGTACTTCAGCAGGGTTTGAAACATTCCCCAACCTGCGTCAGAGATTGACTTAGCTAGGTTGTGATTCTTCACCATGTTTTTGACTGCTAGATCTTCTACGACAATCACTTGGTTCTCGTTCACTATCTTGCGGGATAGCTTGTGTAGAAAATCTTCTCTCACTCGTGAAATCTTGCTATGTACTCTTGCAAGTGCGCGTTTTGCCTTACGGCGTTTGTTCGTGGTTTTGTCCTGCTTACGAGAAAGCTTTCTTTGCTTCCGTTTCAGGTTGCGTTCATGCTTTTTGAGATGTTTTGGATTGTTGAACTTGGAGCCATCAGACGTGACCGCAAAATCAATCAACCCCAAATCAATCCCAATCGCTTTCCCGTCACTGCTTAATTCAGGCTTGACGATGCCGTCATCCAATAGCAGCGAAGCGTAATAGCGTCCGTCTGTCATCCTTGACACAGTAACAGTCTTCAGTTTTCCAACACAGTCCCGATAGACTTTAGCTTTCATCGTTCCAAGCTTACCGGGAAATTTAATCTCAGACTCACTCAGGATTTTGACGCTGGCTGGGTACTGAATCGACTGCCGACCATGGCGATTTTTGAATGATGGATAGCCTGTACGACCATCAAAGAAGTTGCCAAATGCTGTCCCTAGATTCAACACAGATTGCTGTAAGCATTGGGAATAGCATTCAGTTAACCACTCGTACTCTTTCTTCCAAACCGGGATCTGCTTCTTCATCTCCATTGCTGAAACGCCACGTCCTGTCTCCTTGTATGTTTGAGACATCCTGGCAAGCGACTGATTCCAAACCCATCGGCAACATCCGAATGCCTGAGCAAGATGAGCTTGCTGGGCATCAGTGGGATAGATTCGGACTTTGACCGCTTTGAGCATGAATGATTAGAGTGAATTGATGATCAATCTAACACAGTTTGAGTACCTATGTTCGCTTCGTTTGCAAGAGATTGGCAGTTCTTCATCGTGCCTAATCCCTCGTTCAGCTACGCTTCACATTGTTCAAAGGCACAATTCATCACTGCCCTGGCTTTCATCCCGGCGCTCCCTTTCAGGAGAGCGCGGGGCTTCCCGCCGAGGAGCTAACTCTGAGGGCACAGTGATTCACACATAAGGACTATTCTATTGTGCCGCTTCTTTCGCTCGATTGTGCCTGTAATTGTCGATCGCTCATCTCGAATCGGGACGGGAATAGTCGGTTGACATCCATCAGAAAGATCGTTGCAGGAACTCGATCGATATCAAGCGTTGCCGCGTGGCTTGCAATACTCAGAACACTAGAGCGATCGTGCGACAGCGGCAATCCCTGCATCGATTCTTGAGGAAATTCGATCACATTCGGTGGCTCACGGACTGGAATCGCATAGAACCCCTCAGATGAATGGTACGTAATCACTAAAAAGGGATACCATTCTGCTGACTCAGGACTGTTTTCGGGTGCAAGCTGCTGATGTAAATTGACAACCTGGATCAGATGACGACCAATTTGAACTAACCCTGCCTTGCTTAATTCTGGAGTCGTTGCGGGACGATTGACGATCTGAACCACTTCAGCGATCGGTAACGCAAAGCGATAATCCGCAACCGTAAAAATGATAAATTTTTCAACGTTTAGCTCGCTGTGCGGGGTCTTCATCATGCGGTTCCGATGTTGATTTGCGAATGCTGGACAAGCGTTGTCACCATTTCTAACAGTTTCGGTTCCATAAACGGCTTCACCATGTAAACGGTTGCCCCTAGTTGCGACGCGAGTAACCGATGCTTTTCATCACTTCGAGACGACAGCATCAAAACAGGAATATCGGTCAGCCCCGAAACTTGCTGACGGTTTCTGAGGAATTCAAACCCGTTCATGTTGGGCATTTCAACATCACAAATCACAAGCTGGATATCCGGTTGCCGCTGAAAACAATCCAGTCCTTCTCGTCCATCTTGGGCTTCGATGACTTGATAGCCTGCTCTGCCAAGCGTCAGCACTAGCGATTGGCGCGTGGTAATCGAATCTTCGACCACCAGAATCTTCGTGTTAGGTCTTGCGCTCAATTCGGGTCTCGCAGCCGGAAGTGGAGACGACACGAGTTGCATCTCTGCCGCTTGACGAGGGATCGGCGGAGCGATCGACGCACTCACAATTCTTTGCAGTAGCATCGTCGCATCAATGACTAGCGCTAATCGACCATCCGCTAGTGGAGTCGCACCTTGAACATAGCTGGGCGGATGGATAATCGCTCCCAAGGGACGAATCACCAGTTTTTGCTCACTGATCACTCGATCGACTTCTAAACCGAGCAGTTGATGTTGCCACCGAATCAAAATCACCGGATTCGAGGGTTGAACCTCAGAGGTAGCGAGCAATGCAGTACTGGAAGTGTCATCCTCGACAGCTTCAGCAAACGAGTAGATCGGAATCAGTTGCTCCTCTTGACCCCAGCGCAAAAACTTACCGCCGTTGCGCTCTACGATCTGACCCGATCGCGGAATCAAAATCTGCTCGATCGCATCATCAAGCAGCGCATAAGGTTTGCGATTCGCTTCACACACAAACAACTGAGCGATCGACAACTTGAGCGGAATCCGTAAGGTAAAAGTCGTGCCCTGATACCGCTCCGACCGAATCGAAATGGTTCCTTGCAGAGCATCAAGCTGGTTTCGCACCACATCGAGTCCAACCCCGCGCCCCGATAAATCGCTAAGTTGAGCAGCGGTGGAAAATCCTGGCTCAAACAATAACTCCGCCAGTTGGTCTTGACTCATCTGGTTCGCTTGTTCGATCGACAATCGCTGCTGTTCGATCGCACGTTGGCGAATGTGATCAAAATCGATGCCGTTGCCGTCATCTTGAATTTCGATCACTAAATGTCGCCCGTGATGATAAGCCGCAAGCTCGATCGATCCTTTCTGAGCTTTACCGCGCTGTTGTCGAATGGCAGACGCTTCGATGCCATGATCGAACGCATTTCGCACTAGGTGAAGCAGCGGGTCAAAGAGTTTCTCCGCCACGGCTTTATCCACCAGAACATCACTCCCGCGCAGATTCAGCGCCACAGGTTTACTGTGAAAGGTTTCGAGTTGGTGCAAGGTTTGAGGAAACCGACCGAAAATCTCACCGAGGGGCAACATTCTGGCTTCGATCAACGCATCCTGAGTGCTAGATAGCAGTTTCTGTTGCTTCTCTAAGCGTTGATTCATCTGCTCACTCATCAAGCGAATCGCCTCTGCGGATTCTGAAAGCTGCACCGTCTGATCGAGCAAAGACTGAATCGCATTGGTTTGATCGCTCTGGTTTTTGGCTGGATCAAAGCCGCGTCCTTTTTTCGATCGACGTGAGGACTTGACCGGGGAGGAGTGAGCCGTTCGCCGCGTCTGATTCTGAAGCTGTGTCAACATCTGTTGATGTCGCTTGACCTGATGCAGCAGCGTTTTCCCGATCGTTTGAAGCTGTTCGATTTGCAGCGTTTGGCGATTGTGTTCGGTGACAAATTCTCCGAGTGCATAGTTGAACTGGTCTAAGTGCTTAATTGCAACTCGAACCGAGGGCAACGGTGAACCGGAATCTTTTGGCAGCGGATCTCTGAGGGGACTAACACGCGGCTCCGGTGGTGGAGAACTTTCAACCAAGCTGAACGGCGTGTCGATCGCATCAGAATCGATCAACTCTGACATCGGATCAGCGTCTGAACTCCCCCAAATGCTTTCTAGCAGGGTCAAGTCCTCAAGAGGCAAGTCTGCTGCCAATGGAGGCACAGGAGGAGTTGCCAGCATCTGCAAGGTCGGTGAAGGTTCGCCGCCATGAGTCCGATCGCCACTTAATACCGCTGTTTGTCCCGCTTGAAAATCGGCATAAGCTGCCTGAGCAATCACGATCGCTTGGTCGGGATGATAATGAAGGGCAGCGATCGTGGTTTTCGCAATCTCGCCAAAGCCTGATAGATTCAAAGATTCGGCGAGACCCAACAGCACTTCAGCGTGTGTTTTTAGCTCGATCGCGATCGCTTCCGGTGACTCTGCATTCAGCAAGGCGGCAATCTGTTCGAGTCGTTGGCTCACTCCGAGTTCAAACATCGATTGCGTTAAATCAAACCCTAACTCGGCAGAAGTGGGAAGATATGGTTCCTGACCAAAACAATCACCGAGCTTCTCTTCTAAAAGAGCAAAAATTGTAGCGGTTCGATTCAGCACTTCTGCATCATCCACCGCGCTACCCGTAAGTTCGGCAATCAAGGGCAAACGCAGACACTCCAGCCCCTCGAACAACAGCGCTTCCACCTCTGGATCAAGCGATAAGTTCGGTTGACAGAGCGCTTTGAACACGTCTTCGAGCGAATGAGCAATGCGAGCGATCGTCTCTAATCCGACACTGGTTGCCGCTCCCTTCAGCGTGTGGGTGGCTCGCATCAGATTATTCACCGCAGGGATTCCCCAGTTTTCCCTTAAGCTGAACAACCCCTGTTCGATCGCTTGCAGCAGTTCGGAGGCTTCCTGGAGAAAATATTGATAAGTTTGCTCACGAATGGTGGGATCTAGGCTCATAGTGGCAGTCCTGAATTCGTCTCGTTTCCGACCTTGAATTGTTCACCCTTCGATTGCAGGTCTTGAGCCATCGCCAACAGACTTTGGAACGAGGCGGACATCGTGCCCACATCCTGCGAAGTTTGATGCGCGATCGCGGCAACTTCCTGTACGGTCTGTGTTACCGATTGAGACTGCTGGGTTTGCGCTTCGGTTACTTGCGTAATGTCTGTGATGCGTTGACTCATTTGTGCGGTCGCCTGCACGATCGCGTTGAGATGTTCGCGTGCCTCGTTTACGACCTCAGTGCCCGATGCCACTTGTTCGAGTCCCTGCTCCATCGCGGTCGCCACTTCGGTCGTACTCACTTGAATGTCTTGCACTAACTGTTCGATTTCAGTTGCCGCTGTCGCCGATTGACGTGCCAGCGATCGCACTTCATCCGCCACAACCGCAAACCCACGTCCAAATTCTCCTGCACGAGTTGCCTCGATCGAGGCGTTCACAGCTAAGAGTTGCGTCTGAGTCGTAAATTGCCCGATCAAGCTGACCACTCGCGAAATCTTTTGCGACGATTCACTCAGCCGCTGGAGCCGATTGCTGGTTTCGATCACCGTGTCGCGAATGTCTTCCATCTCATCCACGGTGCGATCGATCGCGGCATCGCCCGCCATGACGATTCGGTTCGCTTGTTGAACTGCCGCTTCGACTTCTTGAGCATCCGTTTTGACCTGCTGACTCGAAACCGCCATCGCTTGCACTTGTCCGAACACTTGTTCGAGAGCATCAAGTTGATGCTGTGCCTGAACTGCCAATTGATTCACCGAAACATTACTCGCGTGTGAGGTTGCGGTAACTTGATGGGCAGTCGTTTGCATTTGAGTCACGGTCTGTCTGAGGTGATTCAGCGTATTGTTGTAAGCATCTGCGATCGTGCCAACTTCGGTGTCTGTGACCGGAGCGCGAACGGTTAAATCGCCTGCCAAAGCGGGTCGAACGGCGGTTAGGAGTTGAATCACTTCGCGTTGCAGTTGTTCTTTTGCCGCTTTTTCGCGTTCAGCGGCTTCTGCGACTTGCTGTGATTGCTGTTGAAGTTGCTCGACGTACTCGCCCTGCTGAATGGCAACGTTTAACTGAGCCGCAATTTGTTTGGCGAATTCAATATCTGTGTCCTCCCAGTTCCGAGCATCGGTGCAGTGATGGATACAAAATAAGCCCCACAATTCTTCACCCCGCAGCAACGGGACGACTAAATTCGCCCGCACTTGAAACTGAGACAGCACGTCGATGTAACACTCTTGCAGTCCTGCTTGGTAAATATCTGCAACTGCAAAGACTCGTCCTTGGCGATACTGTGCGGCAAATCCTTCACTAAAACAGTGATCCTCCACGCGAACCGAGAGCGCGGTCACAAATCCGGGAGTCACATCTTCAGCGATCGTTTCTCCAACTGTATACTGAGAATCCGGGCGGAACCGAAAAATCGCAACGCGATCGACTTGTAAGAAACTCCGGACTTCGCGAACCGTCGTCTTTAAGGTCGCTTGCATATCCAGGGATTGTCGAATGCGGTCAACGGTTTTGGCGATGACTCGTTCTCGCTCTGCGGTCTTCGCCAGTTGCTCGGATTGAGCGCGGAGCTGATCGAGATATTCTGCCTGCTGAAGCGCCAGTCCAAACTGTCGTCCGACTTGAACCAGCAAGTTCACTTCATTCGGTGTCCAGTGGCGAGGTCCTGAGTTTTGATACGCCGCAAGCAAACCCCACAGCTTCTCTCCCTGAAAAATGGGAGCGATCGCTTGCGCTCTGGCTTCAAATCCTTCCAAGATTTCAATATGACAAGGGGCAAGTCCTGCTTGATAAATATCGTCGATCGCGAAGGTTTCATGATGACGATAGCGCCCCCCCTGCGTCTCTTGTAAATGCGTATCGCTCCAAGCAGTTTCTAGATTCAATCCCACCAGTTGAACCCAATTTTTCCCCGCCGATTCTGAGACAAACTTGCCGCTCCAGTCCGCCTCAAACCGGAACACCGCCACGCGATCGCACTTTAATTGTTGCCGGACGGCTTGTGTTGTCGTTTGAAACACACTCTTGACATCCGTGGCTTGGTGAATTTTGTGAATCACTTTTGCAATGATTCGGTCTTGTTCTACCTGGTTCTGTTTCTGAGCGCGGGCTTCAACGGGCTGAAGATTTAACCGCAGTTCTTGGTTGATACATTGCAGTTGATTGATTTCAAACAACTCCCATTCGCGGGGTCGATCGCACTGCTGAACCACGAGCAATCCCCAAATCTCTTGATCGAGCACCAGCGGCAGACTCAAACTCGTCTTTACTTGAAAGCGATCGAGCAGTTGGGATTGATACGGCGATAACTGCGTTGAAGCTGCCTTGAGTGCTAGAAAGGGACGCTGTTGGTAGTCTCGTCGCGTTGCGGCTCCAAAGGTGATCACCGGAAGCGCTTCATTTAAGCTCGGTGTGAATCCATCGACGATCGCCTCAGCGACGACCTGCCCCTGATGTTCCCCCTGAAATTGATAAATCAAAACGCGATCGGCGTTTAGGTACTGCTGAATTTCTGCGACAGTAATGAGCAGCAGTTCGTCTTTGGTTTCGGCTTGCTGCATTCGATTCACGCCGCGAAATAGCCAGGGTAAGGGTGTATCGGAATGGCTGTGAGACGAGTCTGAGCGCTGGGGAGTAGATTGAGACGAATTAAGTTTCTGCATGGGATCGAATTCGGGTTGGACAGAATGGCTTTGCGAAGAATCTGGAAGATTAACCGTGAAATCATCGGGATCAGATCTAGACGACTCGCTGCGCGAAGCAGGAGCAAATTCGTCTGAGACATCGCCCACGAAAAGGTTGATCAGGCGTTTGATTGGGGAAGCATTTACGCCCCGCCCTTCGGGTGTTTTTTCCATAACGGGCAATCGATAAGAGAAGTCAGATTGAGAACGGCATCGCTACTTCCAGGCAGTACACCTTGGATCAAGGGCAGCAAGCCGGGTGAAAATAACCCGATCGGAGGGGGCAGGAGTCGCTGTAGATCTTGCAGTTCAATCTCATTAACTTGGGAAACGGCAAGCCCCAAGGCTTGTCGATCGTGCTGAATCACCAGAATGGTTAGTCGAGTCAAAGACGGCTGTAGCAGGGGTGACGCACCGATAAAGTGATTGAGGTCAACCAGCCAGAGCATTTCCGTATGCCAAGTGCAAATCCCGATCACACAGTCCGGCATCTCCGGAATCGATAAAACGTCGTGCCGCTCGACGTTCAGAATCTGGGTCAGTTGTTTGAGGGGCAGCAACACACTGGGTTGATCACCGAGCGGAAAGCGGATCAGGCGGTCTCGCGTTTCAGGAGGAGGCGGATCGAACAGCAACCCACTCCCACGATGAATCGCGGTGATTTGTGTTTCGTCCTGCATGACTAAACAGGTCCTAGATGAGTCGTTAAGCGGCGAACGGTATCGGTGAGTTCTCCTTGGTCAACGGGTTTGGGAAGATAAGCGTTGGCTCCGAGCATTGCGCCCCAAAGCTTATCGACATCCGTGCCCTTGGTCGAACAAATCACCACTGGAATACGGGACGTACTGGCATGAAGTTTTAGCTCTCGGCAAAGTTCAAACCCGCTTTGTCCAGGCAGCATGACATCGAGCAGAACGAGATCAGGAGCTTGCGATCGCATAAGAACTCGCGCTTCTTCACAGTTGGTCGCACTCAACACAATCACCCCTGCTTGATTGAGATACCGGGTGAGTAGCTCGGTTTCGGTTAAACTATCTTCGACTAAAAGAACGGTGGTCATATTCGGGAATTTCAGTAACACAATTTCAGTAACAACAGTCTTCGGTTTTGGGTCGATCGAGCTTCAAGTTCAGCTTGTATTTTTCGCCCACGCCGCATCGCGAAGATGCTGTCGCAAGGTTTCTAGCACTTTGTTAGAGTCGATCGGCTTAGATAAAAATCCGGAAGCTCCTGCTAACTTGGCTCGGACTCGATCGACAATGCCATCGCTACTGGTTAAAATCACGATCGGAATAGACTGAAAGGCAGTGATGCGGCGAATCTGAGTACAAATTTCATAGCCATTCGCGATCGGCATTAACAGATCCAAAAAGATCAAGTCGGGCTTTTGGTCGAGGAGCATGGGAACGGCTTGGCGCGGGTCGGGAATGCTCAAAAACCGGTATCCTGCCTGATTGAGAATTTGGCTCATAGCAGCACTATCGAAGCGGCTGTCCTCGATATAAGCGACTAAAAACGACTGTGCTGATTTCTGATCTACTTGCAAATCTGGGGTCGCGTTCATCGCCATAATGCCTTGATTGACGTAGGGCATCAGCGATCGCGTCAACGGCACTAACGGTTGCTTCAGTTTGACTGCTAGATCTCGCAGCGTCCAGTTTCCATTCGCGAAGGTCGAGAGGTTGTGATAGGTCAGCAGCGAAGTCTGTTCGCGTAATCCATCATGATCCCAAATCACCGGAGCGAGATTCGGAGACACGTTTTCTAGACCCCACTGTTGCCAAAGCGACCAGAGTTGAGCGGCTCGCTGCCAAGCTCGTTCAGCATCTAATCCCGTCAGACAGCTTGACTCGATCGAGCTAGGGGAGAGTTGACGGTAAGTTAACCGAATGTTGATCGTGGGTCTAGCTTGCATGACATCGAACAAAAGCTCTAAACTACCGCCTGCTACGATCGCCGATAAGTGACTGGGCTGGATCTGTCCGTCTTTTACCAGGTTGATCAGCGATTCGCCATTCCACTGTTCCGAACCCACCAGGGTTTGGGGCAGAGAATTGGCTGCGAGTTGAGGACAATAGTGCGCCAGTTGCCGATGCCAGCGTCGCAAGGGATGAAGTTCACCGATGCTCCAAACGATCTGACCTAGGCGGAAAAAGAAGCTCCACGTTGGTTCTGGATCATCCAGAATGCTGAGATCTAGCCGTCCAGAGATTTGCCGATTGCGACAAGTTTGGAAATGTTGAGCCAGATCGTGGAGACCGCTGATGTGATAGTGAGCGATCGCAGCTCCACTTGATCCCACAAAAGGAGGTGTAATCATTCTTTTGGACAAACAATCTTTAAAAGAACTGAGAAGCGAAGCAGAGTACACCTGTACAGATGATCAATCCTCTGCTGTCCGACCAATTTTCGGTAGTTGCTCACAAAACATCCGCACACTATCAAGCCCTGATCGCTCAGACAGTGAGAATACAATTTTAAAAACATTGGCTCAAGCTAATGTGCTTGAGCAGGTCAAATAACACCCACCAAATTTTTCACGCCTACCCATCTCAGATGCACAAGTTGAATTCTTTATCGATCGACGATTACGAATTCCAGTCGGCGCGTTATTTCCTTCTTCGTAGATGACCGTGATTTTACCGTAAATACTCTGATAAACCAACCTCGATTATGAACTTCATCGCTAAATTCATCTGTAGTTTTACTAAAACTTTACTGATGTCTCATGCTTCTACCGATTCCACACTGCTTTCTTATGTCAGTATATTTACGTAGATTGCGCGATCGCACGTTGCCTTAGTAACGCACAGATTAGTAACGCACAGAAGCGATCGTAGATTTTACCAAGACAGTCTCATAATAGTCTTGCAGTTGCTTTGTTGCGGCTGACCAACTCCAGCGTTCTGCTTCCTGGCGGGCATTTTGTCTCAGTGTTTCGCGTTCTTTAGTTCCAGCCAGCAAAGATTGAGTCGCCTCGATCGCACCTTTCTCATCGGTCGGATCGAACAAATAGCCATTTACGCCATCTTCAACAATATCCGGAATGCCCCCCGATCGAGCCGCCACTACCGGACATCCTGCCGCCATTGCTTCAAGCAAGACAAGTCCTAATGTTTCAGTTCGAGAAGGAAACACGAACGCATCCGAAGACGCAAACGCAGACGCGAGTTCTTGACCGCCAAGATAGCCCACAAAATTCGTATTGGTTCCGGCAAAATGTTTTTCTAAAGTTTGGCGATTGGGACCATCTCCCACTAAAGCCAATCGCGCATTCGGAATCGATTCGAGAACGGGTTTGATTCGATCGACTTCTTTCTCCGCAGATAAGCGACCGACATAGAGCAAGAGAGGATCTTCGGGATGACCTTGAGAAAGGCGCGATCGCATTTCCACACTTGCTAAATGCGGTTGAAACGTCTCCGTATCGACCCCTCTTTGCCAAAGATTGACCCGCTCAATTCCATGTTCAGTCAATGCTTGCATCATTGCGGTTGAAGTGCAGAGATTGATTTGAGCTTGGTTATGTCCCGCTTTGAGCAATTCCCATAAAACGCCTTCCAAAGCGCCTAAACCATAGTGCTGAAGATATTCAGGTAAATGCGTGTGATAGGAAGCAACCAAAGGAATGCTGTAGAACTTACTGTAAAAAAGTCCTGCTAAACCTAAAACAGCAGGGTTCACAATATGAATGAGATCGGGTTTGAACTGGGAGAGTTGATCACCGATCGCAGGTCGCGGTAATGCTAACTTCAATTCTGGATACAACGGGAGCGGAAATCCTGAAACGCCGTAAATCCTTGCACCTTTGTACTCAGTCAAACCACCATCTGGTGAGAAAACCAGCACTTCATTGCCCTGTCTCTGAAGATGATCAACTGTATGTTTTAACCGAGTAACAATACCATCAACTTTGGGTAGAAACGTTTCTGTAAATAAAGCAATTCGCATAAATGTCTGTGCAGTTGTCGATCGCAAAAAAAGCGATGATCCGAAAACCATCGCTTCTCAAATTCAATTACCGTTTCCAGGTGACTTTCGGCAAGATTTCGCTATTGTCTACCCGACCCTTATACTTCACGGCAAAATTCAACAACGAATCAAGCAGCGAATCAGATAGGTAGTGCGGTTGCAATCCTAAATCTAAAAGATTTGTGTTCTTCGCATTGAAGTAATGTTCTTCTTTTTCAATGCGTGGATTGTCAAAGTTTTGCACTTCAACCTTTAATCCCATTGCCGTTCCAGCTTTTTGCACCAAGTTCGCGATTTCTGCAACCCCGAACAGTTCTGTAAATTGGTTAAACACTCGGAACTCTCCTGGAGCAGCAGGCGTTTCAAGTGCCAATTCTACACAGCGCACTGTGTCTCGGATGTCCAAGAATCCTCGCGTTTGTCCGCCCTTACCGTAAACTGTCAGCGGATGTCCGATCGCAGCTTGAATACAGAATCGATTCAACGCCGTTCCGAAAACGCCATCGTAATCCAAACGATTGATCAGCATTTCGTCCATTCCAGTTTCTTCGGTCAGAACGCCGTAAACAATCCCTTGATTCAAATCAGTTGCCCGTAAGCCCCAGATGCGACAAGCAAAGTGAATATTGTGCGAATCATGCACTTTACTCAAGTGATACATGCTACCCGGCTGTTTCGGATACGGGAGTGTATCTTTGCGTCCGTTATGTTCGATCGTGATGTAGCCTTCTTCGATATCGATATTGGGAGTCCCATATTCGCCCATCGTACCGAGCTTGACCAAATGACAATCGGGGAACTTCTCCTTCATGATGTAGAGCAGATTGAGCGTTCCGACGACGTTATTGACCTGAGTGAGAACCGCGTGTTCGCGATCGATCATTGAAAATGGAGCCGATCGCTGTTCCCCGAAATGCACGATCGCATCCGGTTGGAACTGCTCCATTGACTTATTGAGAAATTCGTAATTTGTGATGTCGCCGATAAAAAGATCGATCGTTTTGCCCGTGAGGTCTTTCCAGCGTTGCAGACGTTGTTTAATCGGCGCGATCGGGGTCAATGTGTCGATACACAATTCATTATCCCAATGCCGCCGCACCAAGCTGTCTAAAATGCCAACCTCATGACCCCGATTGGACAAGTAGAGCGCGGTTGCCCAACCACAATAGCCATCACCACCAATAACTAGGACTTTCATGCTTGCTCAATCTTTTCTGCGGATACTTTGCCAAATCTACCAGGTTTCGGCACTCAGAAGATCGCAATTCGCAACGACTTGCCGCGAATTCTTCATTGTAATCTTCCGATTCGCGCCAATATCTATCTAACGGCTTAAGTTTGATTGTTCTTCCGTGTATTGAAAGTTACCTAAACTTGCACTTCATCCGCAAAGCTCGCCCATCGCACAAATTCAAACGGTCCCGCAACTGATCCCCAAACGTGTTCATCGGTTGCTGGATCGCGTCCTCGATCGAGCGATGTAAACCGCTCTCCATCAATCTCAAATTCACTATCTAAATAAGTCCCTTGCCCTTTGCGAGTCACCATACAAGCTTTTCCAGGCTCAACTTGCCCTTTAAAGCTGTTTCCCGTCCATTCAACAACCATGTTGCATCCGGGCAATTTTTCAAACTGATCCGCGCTTAATTGCTTCAACCGATTCGGATCTCGCGATGCTCCATAGAACTTTTCTTCATCCCGCACCTGATAGTTTTCAATCTCGATCCGCCCGTCGCGCTCTAACAATTTCAACACCCGCAACCGATACGGATTGTTCAACATATAGTCATACGCCTGCTCGATAAAGAAACTAACTCCACCCAAAACTTCGTTCGGCAAGGGACGCATACACACGCGGATATGGGCATACATCGGCGGATTCTCAAATGCTTGTTGCTGATTACTAAAATCCGCTGCCATCCAACGTGCCAAAGTTGCAATATCGGTAGAGTGTGTCATAGCTATTTATCGAAATCTGAAATTTATTGTACGGTGTTGCGGGTGGCAAGAAATCAACCTTTCAGTCCTTTAATTCGGAACAGCAAAAATTGAGTAATCTGCCCCAAATTGTTGAAATTATCATCGCTGACCATCACCAAGCTATGCGATCCATCTGGAAATCGTGCGCCGATCGTCATTCCTTCCAAGTTATCGAGCCGCGTCCCCAACTGATTGAGATCCAGCAAAAGTTCTTTTGCCGCTGGTCTCATTTGTGCATTGCGTAACGTGCCAAATGTAGAGATATCGCTTGCAGTTCCGGTTGCAACTTGAAAAAGCTTAAGTCGAAATCCCGTTAATCCGAACGATCGCTCTAAGCTCAGAAAATGTCCGCCTTGGTCGATCGACAAAAATTCACTCAATCCATGATCGATCATTCCGGTCTGCTTCGGATCGAGCGGATAAGCGTGTTCAGAAATAATCGTCGATCGACCATCCCAAATCTGATAATGCAAAAGTCGATTCATCAAGCTCTCTTTCGTATTCGGCAATTCCAAATCCTGAACTAAGGGAGACTCAACTACAGTAAACAATCGAAACGGTTCAGCCGCCGGAGCCGTCGATGCTCCTGCATTCAATGTCAATCCTTCAAACGCTCGATTATCCTGAATTCCGCGAGTTTGCCCAATAATTTTTGCATCTGGTAAATACGATTCTGGAGT
Source organism: Leptolyngbya sp. AN10 (assembly GCF_050565645.1). Taxonomy (NCBI): domain Bacteria; kingdom Bacillati; phylum Cyanobacteriota; class Cyanophyceae; order Leptolyngbyales; family Leptolyngbyaceae; genus Leptolyngbya; species Leptolyngbya sp. AN10. The sequence continues at coordinate 71,188 of NZ_JBNXVP010000029.1, read as the reverse complement.
GGACAATTTGCGCTTCAGTTTTCCAGTCTGCAAATCGAATTCTCCAATAAATGGCGCTGCATCTTCTTTCACATCGCCTTCACTCGAAATGAACACAGAGTTCAGTGGAGAGAGTGCAATTCCTTCTGGGTCGATCGTGCCTTTTGCAAACGGTTGCCCATTCTCATCAGTCAATGTCGTAACATTCTGAACTTCAACCGATTGCAACTTGTCCTGATCAATCTGCAATTTCAGCGTATAAAACCGGGCAGATTGTCGATCGCTGCGATCATCCGATACGACGTAATAAAGATCTTGTTTGCGATCGTAGGTTATCCCCGAAAGTCCCCCAACCGTTGTTCCCTGAAACTCTTTATCGGTGAGAGTATAGCTACCGAGAAACTCGATCGACAATGGCAGAAACAATCGATCCTCTGCGGTAACACGCGGCAAACTGCACCCAGTCAGGCACACGACACAGAGCAGCAGAGCAAACCAAGAAATCCAGCGACGCATTGATCTTTCCTTGCAAATCACCGTTTTACTGTAACGCGAGATAGGAATCGATCGAGTTTCTTTCTGAATTTACGGAGGTGGATGACGACCTAAAAACTTCTCTTCTGCACGAATTGCAAGAATCACAGGACGATTCATTCGTAGTTCTTTAATTGTTGCGCGTCCAATCGCAGTCAAACCGATTACACGCACATCATTCCAACAAAAATGCTCGTTCCAATCCTGCCGACGCGGATTAAAAATATTGACAGCTTCACCTGTTTCTGGGTCTTGAATCTCCTGCTTGGCAGACTTATGAAGCGAACAAGAGACACAAGCAAGCGCTAAATTGCCCTCGATCGTTTCACCGTTTGCAGCAACAGGAATCACGTGATCAATGTGAAAAGTTGCTTCTTGTCCGATTTGGGAAAGACCGCAATATTCGCAGCGATTTCTAGCTCTTTGAGTAACCAGTCGTCGTAGAGAGGAAGAAATTAGAGACATTTATGATTTTGTCACCCGTTGCGATCGCAGGCGAACCAGAGAAAGAAATTCTGCTAATTCAACCAGTCCCTCTGCTTCTTGGCGTTCGGCTTGGGTGAGTTCTTGTCCTGCGTCTTGTCGATCGAGCAAATATTGAAGCCGTTTTTGTACTGCATCCGGTAACTTGAACGGGGTAAGTTCAGCAGGAATTTCAATGACTTCAGACATACTATCGTTCTCCTAGTTCCAAATACTTTTTAATTAATCACTCTTCTTTTACAATCGCTGGCATAGTGTTCTCCTCTTCAATAATTGTCTCGCAATTTTGCAGCATGGAAGACACTCAAAACATCACACGCCCAAACTGGCAAAATCAATGTCATGACAATCTCTTCTAAGCTATTGATCCAACAGAGTACGATCGCACTCCAAAGGGTCGGAACGTAACCAAATCCGAAAAGCGCGATCGCTGCGACTAATAAAGCCAATCCCCAAGCCTTTGCAGTGTAAGTATGAAAACTAGGAAGCTTTCCAAACTTAATTAAGCTAATTGAGAATAGAAATAATTGTGCCGCGACAGCAATGAGCAATGGAATTTTGAAATCAAGAATAACGGTTGGATAAACGAGCCAAGTACTCAAAGCAAGACACAGAAATAAACAAATGTCTGCCCAACTATCTGCTTGTCGAAGTTGAGGTGTACTCACTCCTAATCTACGCGCAATAATTCCATCGAAAATATCAGAAACGATCGCAAGAATGTAGCCCCAAAGAAACCAATTTGTCGTGGTTCCATCCAGTGCATCTAGTAGGAGAAGGGGCGCGATCGCAAATCGAAATCCGACGAGAATTGCAGGAATGTAAGCAAGCTTTATCACTGTCAGATTCCTTTCTACAAAGATTCACTCATTGGAATAGTTACCAATTGATAAACACAATTCCGGAGACTGAGTGTGAAAGGGAATTTTCTTAAATGCGATCGCTGCCGTATTGTTCGATTTCTCCACTGACAGCGAAGGCTCTATTCTTCTGTTTTGACTGTGGGTTGTGCTCCTGAGTCGGGGGAATAATTTTCCTGAGTTACTCTAATCAAAAATCGAAGTGCTGCATTTACAGCATCGGCACTTGGAAAAATCTCTGCAACATCTGGTTCTAGACGAACTGTAGTTGCCCCAAAACTCTTGCGCTCTGAACCTAGCTTTCTGACTCGTAAGCTTTTTAAGTCATACTCGGAGCGAAGTTCATCTTCCATTTCTGATTCAGGTCTCTTCATAAGCTTCTCGTTCGGCTCTCGTTACTTCTCTAGCGCTGATCAAGCGAATGACCCTTTCTCTTTCTGTATAAGAAACAATCAGTAAACGCCCGCGATTTGATTCACCCACAATCAGAAATCTCTCTTCATCCTCAGAATGATCGGGGTCGTAGAAGTCAACATAAAGCGGATCAGCAAAAGCACTTTCGGCTTCTTCAAATGAAACGTTGTGCTTTGATAGGTTGCTTGCCGCTTTATTATCATCCCACTCAAATTTCATGAATTCACTGCGTTTATGATATCTCGATTCTCAAGACAACGAGATTTTAACGTACGATCGCTGGCATAGTGTTCTCCCTCGAATCATTCCTTCAATTATTGCTGAGAAAATGGCATGAGCAACCACAAAAATCTCACAGAAGCCTTTGCCCGATCGCGTCGAATGCCTTAATTTGTGCCTGCGCTGCGGGACTATTTGGATAGGTCTCAGTAAAGATTGACCAAATCATTTTGTCCTGTTTCTGATGCTGATGGTCTTCCACTCGTCGTCGTAATGTTGCTTCGTGCGTGAACTCTAGCTTCCTGGGAACAGACGCACTTCTACTATTTTTGGGATCGCAATGAATTTCAACGCGATCGACTTGCTCAATCTCAAAAGCAATCTTTGTCAACGCCGCCGCTACTTCGGTCGCCAGTCCTTGACCAATATGCTTAACATGAATCCAATAGCCGATCGCAAAAACATCTTTATCGATCTGGTGTAATGCGCCTCCCCCTAACACAGATCTTTCATCAAGACTAAAGACACCATAGGGAAAATCTTCACTGCGATCGAACTGACTGCGAAACCGACGAAGCAAATTGACTTTCTGTTGAAGGGGCTGAGGTTCATCATGTGCCCAAGGCATCCAAGGACGTAGATGATCTAAGCTCTCATCTACAGCAGAGTTTAGTAAAGGTGCATCAGTCGGACTCCAACAACGCAGTACTAATCGTTGAGTTTCGATTCGATAAGCAGGTCCCAGTTTTTCCATTACAGAGTTCCTGAGCGATTGAATTTCTCCGAACTTTATCCTAATTTCCACAACAAAAAAGAAGATGGATCATCCACCTCCTTAAAAACGATCGCAATACAAGTGAATTTGATATTCTGGGAGATTGCAGAGATTATTAAGAATTGCCCTAAGTTTAAGCTCAACACTATGACCGAAACGGTTTATATCGAAACCAGCATTTTAGGCTATCTAACAGCACGCTCTACTCAGAATTTAATTCTTGCCGCAAATATAGAAGTGACAAAAGAGTGGTGGCGATCGCGGCGGGACGACTTTACACTTCACATTTCTCAAACCGTTCTAGATGAAATCGCGCAAGGAGATGCAGAAATCGCTACTCAGCGTCTAGAGATCGTTCGTAATCTGGTGCTGCTTGACTTGAATGAAGCAGTCAAAGATTTAGCAAAGCAATTCCTAATCCAAAGTAATCTTCCTCCCAAAGCAGCCGATGATGCAGTACATATCGCAGCCGCAACGGTTCACCGCATGGATTACTTGCTAACGTGGAACTGTAAACATATTGCCAATGTCCAGATTCAGAAAAAACTTTCTAGTATCTGTCTTAAATTGGGCTATACGCTGCCTGCTATTTGCACACCTTACGAACTGATGGGAGATTAGATCATGTGGGAAGACGAAATCGTCAATGAACTGCATCGCATTCGCGAAGAACACGCCAGAGAATTTAACTACAATTTAGATGCCATGTTTGAAGATTGGCAGAAGAAGCAAGCAGTTAGCGATCGACAAATCATCTATCAACCTGAGCATCCCGCAACAGATCAGGTCAACGACAAATCTAGCTAAACAATAAAAAAGGAGATGGATCATCCACCTCCTTAAAAACGATCGCAGAAATAACTGCGAATCAGAAATTAGTAGCGATAGCCGCTGTTGTTAGAGCCTGGTTTGTGAACGATGAAGCTCATCACCTGGCACTGTTTGATGTTGTCAAACGCCACCACGCGGATGTAGCAATTGCCATATTCAGAGCGGCACTGTTGAACTTCGTTCAAGACCTCTTGAGGAGTCTTTGCGTTGAACAAAGGCAACTTCCACATTGTCCAGTAGTAGATCGTCGGATCAGACGATTCGTTGAACTCGATACAAGGGAAATAACCTTGGTCGATCGTATATTGAATCTGACGTGCGATCTGAGCATCGGTCAGCGCAGGCAGGTAAGAAAACGTCTCAAAACGCTGCTCTTTGGGTAGAGTTTTCATGAAATCCTCAATGATGTTAGTGATCAGGTTCAGAATCTGGAGATTCGATCGTCAAATCGACTTGCGTCATTCGTTCGAGCTGTTTGCGGCGTTGTTCCATGTTTGCTTGCTGCATTGACGATCGCAGCATTTCCGGCAGCACATCCGCAATCTCTTCAGCAAGATGCTCTCTCACCGTCAAAATCCGAAAGGCTAAATCTTGCCGTTCTCGAAACATCGCTTCCATAAACGCTTCCCCGTCTGTGATGCTTTCCCGTGAGGAAAACTTGTGCAGCCAGTAAGCCTTCTTTGGATCAGTTTCGTCTAGTTGAGCATAAACAACCCGGACAGCCTGATATGTCAAATAGCTAGTCAGCGTCTTTGACGTATCTTTCGCAATTCGCTTCAGATCCATGATGTGGATGGTGAGTTTTGGATTTTAGACTTTGGACTATTGTTGAATCCAAAGTCTAAAATCTGCAATCAAACAGTCATCAGACGGTATCAACAGCTTCAAACTCGAACTTGATTTCTTTCCACAGTTCACAAGCTGCTGCCAATTCAGGCGACCAGCGGCAAGCTTCACGAATAATGTCGCCGCCTTCACGCATGAGGTCGCGACCTTCGTTCCGAGCTTGAACGCAAGCTTCCAATGCAACACGGTTTGCAGTTGCACCCGGCGCGTTACCCCAAGGGTGTCCAAGGGTTCCACCACCGAACTGAAGCACGGAGTCATCACCGAAGATTTCAACCAGTGCGGGCATGTGCCATACGTGGATACCACCAGAAGCAACTGCCATTACACCAGGCATAGAAGCCCAGTCTTGGGTGAAGTAAACCCCACGAGACGGATCGCGCTCGATGTAGTTTTCACGCAGCAAGTCGATGAAACCGAGGGTGATCGCTTTGTCGCCTTCGAGTTTACCCACAACGGTTCCGGTGTGAATGTGGTCTCCACCCGACATTCTTAAGCACTTCGCCAAGACGCGGAAGTGAATCCCGTGATTCTTTTGACGATCGATAACCGCGTGCATTGCGCGGTGGATGTGCAGCAACAGACCATTCGCACGGCAGTATTTCGCCAGAGTGGTGTTTGCGGTGAAACCTGCGGTCAAGAAGTCGTGCATGACGATCGGCATTTCGAGTTCTTTCGCAAATGCTGCACGTTCGAGCATATCTTCGCAAGTTGCAGCGGTCACGTTCAGGTAGTGACCTTTGATTTCGCCCGTTTCAGCTTGCGACTTGTGGATTGCATCAGCAACAAACAAGAAGCGATCGCGCCAACGTTGGAACGGCTGCGAGTTGATGTTTTCATCATCTTTGGTGAAGTCCAAACCGCCGCGCAGACATTCGTACACTGCACGACCGTAGTTCTTCGCAGACAGACCGAGTTTCGGCTTAATCGTACAGCCGAGCAGCGGACGACCGTATTTGTTGATTTTGTCACGCTCCACTTGAATTCCGTGAGGAGGTCCTTGGAAGGTCTTCAAGTAAGCAACCGGAATCCGCAAATCTTCGAGACGCAGCGCCTTCAACGCTTTGAACCCGAACACGTTACCGACCAATGAGGTCAATAGGTTGGTAACAGATCCTTCTTCAAACAGGTCGAGCGGATATGCGATGTAAGCAATGAATTGGCTATCTTCGCCACGGACAGGCTCGATATCGTAGCAGCGTCCTTTGTAGCGATCGAGATCGGTCAGCAAGTCCGTCCAAACGGTCGTCCAGGTTCCCGTCGAGGATTCAGCAGCAACCGCAGCAGCAGCTTCTTCGGGCGGAACGCCAGGTTGAGGAGTTACCCGGAACGCTGCCAAAATATCGGTATCTTTAGGCGTGTAGTCTGGGGTGTAATACGTTAAACGGTAATCTTGTACCCCAGCCTTATACCCAGCTTTGGACTGGGTTTTGGTTTGAGCGTAGGACATATCTCCCTTCCTGTAATGAAAAACGATGGAAAACCTTGAGCAGACATCACCAACAGTGACCAGGGAAATTCCCTGACCGAATGTGGTCGGCATCAAATTACCTAATCACTGGGGATCATCGTGCCATACATGATCCCATGTTTCGGGACAGTTTGTGAATCTCAACTGTTCTCCGGTGCATAGGCGCGGACTGATCTGAATCATATCAGGATTTCAATAAGCCTCACTTAAGAGAATCTATGAGAGTTGATAAAAAAATGTTATGTAAACTGTGGAAATATTACGTTTGGCGGATGAAAGCTTAAGAAATCTTTAATTGCTTTATTTGCTTCAGAAAGTGCAATCAATGTCAATGGGATCACATTAGAATTTCTCTCAGAATTGTTCAGGTTTCGTTATGGTTGACGGGTGGCAATTCCCAGTCGAATGCCAGGAATCGATCGCAATCGATCCATTACGGTAATGACTTGCCCATGTGGAACTCGCTCGTCGGCTTGGATGATGACGACTGATTTTGGATTCCGAGTTAAAATTTCTCGCACTGCGGCGGGAAGCGTATCAATGACGATCGACTTTTTATCGACTGCAAGTTCGCCTTTTTGATTAATGGTCACAACAATCTGAGACGCTTTCTGAGACTCAGCGGTGACGGCTCTAGGAAGGGCGACGGGAAGACCTTGCGATCGCGTTAGAAACAACGTCGAAATAATAAAGAACGTTAGTAGCGCAAACACCACATCAATCAGCGGTGCAATATAAATTTGAGGGGGTAGATCCGGTTCTTCAGGCAGGCGCATAGGTGTTTCCTTAGAGGATGTTTCAGAAGTATAAAAAGCGGCTTTGCTTCGTTGCCAGTCCGCCCGGAAATGAATCTCCGGGCTAATGGAGGAAACTCCGCTGAAGCGGACTGGGAGCGCAATTCGGAGTTCTTAGCCCAGTTTAGTGGGCTTCCCTGATTAGCCCGGAGATTTATTTCCGGGCGGGTGAATGCGATGAACGATTGCTTTTCAAACACCCTCTTACATTGCGTGGCGACGGCGATAAAGCAATTCTAACTGCCCACCATATTCTTGAATTAATGCTAATTGGCGCGTGTAGAGTCCCCGGAACATATTGGCAAAAAATAGCGTAAAGATTGCCACCACTAAACCGGATGCCGTTGAGACGAGCGCTTCACTAATCCCGCCTGTGACTCCTCTTGTATTTGTTCCAGAAATATCACCGATGCCCAGTGAAGAGAACGAAGTAATCAAACCTGTAATGGTTCCGAGCAATCCGAGTAACGGGGCAAGCCCGACGATCGTATCGAAGATTGTATTAAAGCGTTTGAGTAACGGAATCTCTGCGAGTCCTGCGCTTTCAAGAGCTAGACGAAATTCTTCAGGGGTTGCTTGTTCGAGTTCTAGAGCCGCAAGGAAAATTCTAGCGATCGGCAAATCCGAATTCTTTTCCAACATTTGAAACGCCGCGATTGGATTGCGCTTATACACGCTCAATACTTCTCGTGCGACTCGCTGTTGACGCTGAGAGATTTTTATCCAAAACAGCGATCGTTCTAAAATCAGTGCTACTGCCAGAACCGAAAACAGCAGCAGCGGAATCATTACAAATCCACCAGCAATCAACCAATTGGGCATGAGAAATCGCGATCGTTTGAACAATCACTCATTATGGATGACACAGGTTCGATCGTGACAGTTTAATCGACTGAATCTTCCTGAAGTGCTTGGATGCGCTCTTCATCTGTTAGTTTAGGAAACACTTCTGTCTGTTCCTCATATTCATAAATCAACATTCCTAAAACTCGCAAATAATCACGAGCATCATCATTCAGAGGATTGCTCAATACTTGATTAATTCGCTCTTGCGTTGCTTGTAATAGTGCTTCATCTTGAATTGGGCGCGGCGGAAACTCTGTCACCAACCGCAAATAGAAGTCACTAGGAGCTTTGAAATTAGCCATCATTCTTTACCCAACTACAAAGGCTTCGACAGTTTGAAAGCAACAGAATAGGGGAGATTCTGACATTTGAATAATTCTTGCTCGTTTTTGGCGAGATGTGCTCGATCGCTCTTCAGCCTCGGTTCCTCAAAATCAATCACATCAAATCCAGCCAGCTTAAAAGCTTTCCAATAATCTGATAACGGTCGGTGAAACCAGATAAAAGAACTCGTAAAGTGTTTCCACGGCGGGTCTTCGCGTTTCTGCCGCCCAAAATACGATTCTTTCCAATGATATGTGACAGAACGATCGTCATTCGCCCTCGCCATTCCTTGATCAAAACAAGGATGCGAAAACATCAAAACCGCAATTCCGCCCGGTTTTAGCACTCGATGAAACGCGAGAACTGCTCCTTCTAAGTCGGGCAAATCCATTAGAACATAATTGGACACAAGCAAATCAAAGTGCTCGTCTGGCAGCGTTTTGAGTTCTGAGCAGGAATCTTCGTGAAAGTCGATCGATAACCCTTTTGATTTCTGTTGCGCGATCGCTAACATTTCAGAAGACAGATCAATTCCTGTGACGATCGCCCCTTTTTGACAAAGTTGACGCGATAGATATCCAGTACCACAACCCGCATCCAGCACTGTGTGACCGTTCACATCTCCCACAAATTGCCAAAGTACCGGATCAGAATTGAGAAGACGATTGCGATCGCCCAAATCCCCAACTTGGATCTCCCAATCTTGAGCTTTCTGATTCCAGGATTCGTAAATTTCTTGTTCCATAACTTCGCAAGATAGCTGGAACAGGTCAGGCTGACACGATTAACCCTGTTTCGGAAAATGCGTTACTTCTGCATAACCGCTGAAGATCAGCTTGTCGCCTTCGGTTTCTAAGCGATTCAGGCGCATCGTAACCCCATCAAGATTAAAGCGATCAAGATCCACCATATTATTCAAAATTTCAGCAAACGTATTGCTCAAAAGCTCCGAAACCCCACGTTGCGCTTCAGGAATATCATCGCCATTGAATTGAGGATTTTGGAACAGAATGCGGCGACGACGTTCGATCTCGATCGTGGCAGTCAAACTAATCGGAATCAGCCCGTTCGGTAAGCTTGCCTTGGCAGAAATCTGAATCTGATTTTCGGGCAGCAGCTTTAATTCCACATCCGAAAACGCGACAGGTTCGCCGCCTGAGAGATCCATCAGCTTCGAGTCCGTGACATTTTCCATTCGCGGTTTCACAAGTTCTGATCCGAACGCCTTATTAATTCCCGCTTCGGTCAAAATCACCTTTGCGACCGCTTGTGCTGCTTGCTTCAGGCGAATCTTACCGGAAAGGACAGACCCGAAATCGATCGACACTGAATCAGTCTCGAACCACATCTCCTCAACCCAAAAGTCGCGGCGAATCAGCAATCCGCGCCCGCTCATCTTGAAACTATCAATACTGCCTTGGAGCAGCTTGCTGGAAGGAAAACACTTCAAGGAAACGTCCACAGATTCACTTTGCGTAAATAAGTGGCGAATCGATTGGCTCAGTACAGAGTTCAGCATCTGTTCGCCGAAGTCCGTCTTGTTGGAAGGGGGCTTAAAGCCAGTAAATCCGCCGAACATAAGCATTTTGTTTATCTAGCTCCACCTATTATGTAACAGATTATTAAGACTAGCAACAAACGACGAATAGATAGCGATGCTGCAAGGCTTCAGTGATCTGAATCATTCGTTTGTCTGAGGTTCGTGATACCTGTCACTTGATGAAAAATCTGTGAACTTCGTTGACGTTGCCCGGAGATCTAAGCAGAATTACGGAAGTAAGGTACAGCATTACGTATCGCCTTACAGAGATTTCGAGCCAGTAATCAGCAAGAACGCTGATATTGATTCATCACTCCAGGGTCTAGTTGAGAATCCCAAAACTGGGTTGCATCACCTTCAACGTAATCAAACATAACTTAATAAAACCACTAAATGCGGATTTAGTGTGATTTGGAGGTGCTATGACAAACATAAGCTGCGATGTGAATCCCGCTTCTCAAGGTTGGTTGGGACGCGCGATCGCACTCTGCCAAAACGGTTGGTACGAAGCCGCGATCGCGTGTCTCGATCGTGCGGAAACTCATAATCCCGACACTTGGCACTATCGCGGCTATGTTTTGGGCAAGCTCGGACGCTATGAAGCCGCGATCGCGTCCTACGAGCAAACGTTTGAACTCGGTTGCACCGATCCGAAAGCTTGGTACAACTGTGGGCAAGCCCTGGCAAAATTGAAGCGCTACCACGAAGCGATCGAACAATACGATCGAGCGATCAAACTTGATCCCAAGAATCACAAGCCCTGGTATCAGCGCGGAAAAGCTCTTGCCTACTTAGGACGCTACCAAGAAGCCTTGAGAAGTTTAGAAAAAGCGGTCGAACTGCAACCGAACTACTACAAGGCTTGGGGCTATCGCGCTCAGATTCTCGGCAAGCTTGGCTCCTATCAAGAAGCGGTGAAAAGCGTTAATCAAGCGCTCAAGTTCGAGCCTGATGACGTGAATCTGTGGAACTTCAAAGCTTACGGATTGTGGAAATTGGATCAATATTCGGAAGCTTTGGAAAGTATCAATACTGCGATCGCTCTCACGCCAAAAAGCTACCAACCTTGGTGTATGCGGGGAATGATTCTCGGTTCGATGGGCGAATTCGAGCGAGCCAGTGCAAGTTTTACCCAAGCTCTGGAAATGCAGCCCGATCAAATGTCAGCATTATTGAATCAAGCGATCGTTCTTCGCAAACTTGGACGACTCGAAGCTGCTCTTAGCTACATCGATCATGCGCTAACCATCGATCCCCAAAACTTCAAACTTTGGGTGGTACGTGCTCTGATCCTGTGGGAATTGAAGCGAGTTGAGGAGGCATTGCAAAGTCTCGATCGAGCGCTCTTACTCCATCTCAATCACCCGAAAGTTTGGCAGTATCGCGGCACGATTTTAGACAGCATTCAGCGGCATGACGAAGCGATCGGTAGTTATATTCGAGCTTTGATGATTGAACCTTACGACTCAGAAGGTTGGGTTTCGCTTGGTTCTGCGCTTCAGAATGCAGGACGATACGACGAAGCGATCGTGTCTTATGACAAAGCTTTGGGAATTGAGCCAGACGATGCAGGTGTGTTTTACTACGAAGCTTGCTGTTACGCAATGCAGAAGAATTCGGAGTGGGCGTTGGAACATTTGAGACGTGCGATCGCGCTTGCACCCGGATATCGAGAAATTGCCGCAAACGATTCTGCCTTTGAGAAGTTGCGTCAGGATCTTCGCTTTCAAGCCTTGATTTACTCGCGTTCTGTCGCAAGCGTGATGACAGGAGCCAGCTAGTCCGGTTGGATCAGAAAAAGCCCGTTGTCTTTAGACCATGAAACGATTTCTGATCATCGTCGGTATTACCACTCTGATCCTGACCACTTTTCAGCTATTCTCACCCGCCCAAGCTCAAATCGGACTTGTCGAATCGCGAATTGCTCGACTTGAATCTGCACTTGTGGGGATTCAATCGCAACTCACTCAACTCAGCGCAAACCGCCCTGCTCCGAGAGTTTCCGTCCCTTCCCCCTCAAATGTTCGGCTTCCGTCGAGTCCTTCTAGATTCACGGATGCTCAATTCGATCGACTAGCCACCCTGGTGATCGAATCCCGCGATCGGATTCAAGCCTTAGAAGAAAAAGTTGCGAGACTCGAAAAACGATGAATTTCTGCGTACTTTCTTTTCGCAACGTATACTAAATCACGCTGTATTCAATTGATTTCTCCCTGGAATTAAAGTCGAAAAGACTCTATCTTGTTCCACAACAACGAACGTTACTCCTTCCTTCACCGAGACAATTCCTACAAACGCATGAAGAGGCTTTTTCAGGTTTCTGCGATCGTCCTAGCAGGATTCGCCACGTTTTTGATTGCCATTCAATCCGGACAAGCCGAATGGCTCGACGGTCTTCGCATCAAACCTTCAGAACCCCAACAACTGATCAGTTTTCAGCAAGACACCGCCAACGCCAGCGATTTGCTCTCTAGTGCCTGTGCAATCAAGCCGATTCCGCGACCCGGCAGACTGAGAAACCTTCCTGCCATTCAAGGCATTCCTCCTCTCACAAGATTTCGTCTAGATTCACCACCCAATTCGACCTATCAACCGAGAGAAGAAGTCGCGATCGCCCATCCTTCCAACTTCGGGCGGCGATTCACCGAAGATTTGTCAGGTCGTCCAGTCAACAATGACCCGATCATCGTTCTGCATGAAACGGTGGGTTCGGGCAGTTCTGCTATCAATTATTTCCGAACGCCGCACCCCCGCGACAATGATCAAGTCAGCTATCACACGCTAATTCGTGAAAATGGCAATATCGTCTATCTCGTTCCACCCGATCGACGTGCTTTCGGTGCAGGCAATTCTATTTTTAATGGCAACAAAGGAACTGAAGCGGTCAAAACCAATCCCGCCTTTCCACCCTCGGTCAATAACTTCGCTTATCATATTTCGCTAGTTACCCCGCCTGATGGACGCGGGAATGGAGCTAGACACAGCGGATATACCCGCGCTCAGTATCAGTCTCTCGCTTGGTTAGTCGCGAAAACAGGGATACCGAACGATCGCATTACGACGCATCGACTCGTGGATCGATCGCGCCAACGTAGCGATCCTAGAAGTTTTAATGCCGAATACTTTGCCCAACTTCTAGCGGCTTTCCCAAAAACGAATGATATTTCAATGCAATGCACCCTGCCTGCGATCGCACAAGAAGAATAAAAAAACAGGGACGCTTTTAACTGTCCCTGCCTAATTCACAGATGATTCGAGAGTTAGACGAGTCTCAGGTAGATCTTGTTGAGTGTATCGTTCATATTTGCTTCGTCCAACTTGTTGTTCGTCGTATCTACTTCTAGACCTGCATTTCCTGTTGGATCAATCCAAGCCGATAGATAGAAGGGTCGGTTCTCGCTCCAGATGCTCGAACTTGCATCGGGAAGTTCAAATTCAAGCTGGAAGGTTCTTGTTTCTTTTTCACGCAGCACAGTCGGACTGTCTATTGGGAAGAGATTGAGTAAGGCTCCAAACGCGCCAGTTGTCCCTGCACGTCTGACCCCGACTAAAGGATCATTGTCATCGATCGTTGTATCCGACGACAGAACAAACCGAATCGGCAAGAGAGTTGCGTCAGGGAAGGCGCGATTTCCGAGGTTCGCCAGCGTGAAGGAAGCCGTCATCCGTTGACCCGCCGCAACCAATCCAGTCGCTGTGAAGTTGGTTCCAACCAGTTCGATCGTTTCGGTTCCAGCGATCGCCAAAGCTGCCTTATCTCGACCTAATGCCACGTTGAAGTTGTCATTCTCGTTGCTTTCAGTCAGTTTGTTATTCGGATCGACCACCATACCCACCGTATAGTCACCGTCCACATACCAGAATCCGGCACTGGTCTCCGGTAAACGTAGCGTCACCGTGAGCAATTCGCTAGTTGCTCCTGCCGCAAGCGGGGCTGCCAAGGTGTAGATATTCGAGGTTGCACCCTCAATCCGCAGAAGTTCATCTGAAGGAGTTAGCGAGATTTGTCCATCGCGAGACAGCCGGAAGCCAACTTCGAGATTCGTCAGCGTGGTCGAACTGTTGTTTGTGACTCGGAATTGTGCCGTTACTGTGTTTTTGCCGTCTGGCGTGGTGGATGGAGTCAGCGTGAGCGAATTACTCGCCAGTGAAAACTCAGCGCTGGTTACATCGGTCACTTTGGGTCTGCCTGTCGCATTCAGCGTGTATGGTAGAACCGCCTGATTCGCCGTGGAGACTTTGACCACATAAGCGCCACCACTCAACAGCATTTCAGGACTAATAGAAACAGCACTGCCCAGTGACCCGTTTTGCTGAATTTGGAAGAGTTCTAGAGTTACGCCGGACTGAGCGACATTCAGAGTGACGTTTGATTCTGTTGCGAGATTGAACTTGAAGAAATCGGCATTTCTAGGAGAAACGCGATCGCTATAGTTTCCTGTTCCATCCAACAATCCAAGATCAAACGCGGTTGCCGAGAAAAAGTCACCCGTTGCAGAACGTCCACTAATCTCAAACGGATCACTCGTCACTTCTCGCTTCATCAGACCTTGAACTCGCCAACCGCCCGCTTGCGCTTTCAATGTCTCTCTGCGGGTAATGGCAGAACCATTCATCAGCAGAATTTCTTGACTGCCATCGGTCTCATTGCGGTAGAGAATGTCTTCTTTGCCATCGCTGTTAAAGTCACCTACACCCGCGATCGTCCACCCTGTTCCCCGGTTGTAGTTCTGTCCCGATAGCGTAATAAATCCACCGCCACTGGCAAATCCGCGTCCAGTATCGTTCATCAGCCAGACGACTAAATCTCCGGAGTTGCGGTTGCGCCAGAGCAAATCTTTATTACTCTTGTTCACGGCTCCGTCAAAGTTGCCGAGTGCTTCAACTTGCCAGTCTGATGTGACAGAAGGGGTTGTCCAACCAAAGTCAACGCTCACCCCGTTCATTAACCAGAAGGCGGCTGTACCAGAGAACGTATTCCGGAACATGATGTCGGTTTTTCCATCGCCATTGAAATCACCGAAAAATTGGGGTCGCCACTCTGTCCCAGGACCGTAACTTGCTGCGTTTGTCACCGCCATGCCATTCATTTGCCAGATTGCGACACCCCCATTCAGCGGATTGTGAAACACAATATCTGCTTTCAAATCGCCATTCATGTCAGCCGCAGCAACAGGGTTCCAGCCTCCTCCCACTGTGAAAAGGCTTCCGTTAACCGCTCTTCCATCCCGGAGCATCCAGATCACAACTTGACCGCCGTTGGCATTGTGCCAGACAATATCGGCTTGTTGATCTCCGTCCAAGTCCTTCACAGCAGCGATTTGCCAATCTGGAGGAATGATGTTTTGAGAGACCCGATCGCCCGCAACGGGTTCTCCTCCTTTGAACATCCAGTAGTAGGTTCTTCCGTCATTGGCATCTCGCCAGATGAGGTCATCTTCACCGTCGGCATTGAGATCAGCGATGCCCTGAATTTGCATATTTGAGGGCTGGGCTGGATATTGCGTCTCTGCTCCCAGGGTTGCCCCGTTTATTTTCCAGCCCATGACTTGAGAAGGAGAGCGCCAAAGGATGTTGTTTAAGTCGGCATCTGCGTTGACAGCAACGTTTAGGGTATACGCAGCACTGGGGATGTTGTCGCCGAGGGTAACTTCGATCGTATAAATTCCTTGAGCGACCTCGTTGAGCAGAATCGATTCGGAGAGTTTGCCTTTGTTGGTTGACTCTCGAATCAGCGATCGCTGTCCACCTGCGCTAGTCGGTTCTCGAAACACGCGCAAATTCGCATCGCCAGAGAGACCTGTCAATGACAAGTTTGCGGCAGCGCTTTGGAAGGTCGTGAGATTCAGTTGATAGGCAATGGTTCGATTCGTCGTATCGACGGTTCCGCTGAAAGTAGAAGGAATCAGTGGGTTTTGAATGAGTTGTGGCGAAGACATACTGTATTGACTTTGGCTAAAGTGCGATCGAAATGCTTGACGTAGTATTCCCGTTTGGGAAGCTCGAAAAGCGGGACACAACTCTCAATTCAGCCGAAGTCAACAGAGTGGAATACTTAGAAGAATTTAGATGTAAAAATTTGACATCACTTCAGAGTGAATACTGAAAAATGTTGGCGCTTTCGATTTAAATAAGTGAGACTGCGGAATTAGAATTCGATTCCAGGTTGGGCTCTGATTCCTTGTTCTCGAAAAGGATGTTTCACGAGAGTCATTTCAGTTACAAGGTCTGCCTGTTCAATCAATTCGGCTGGCGCACCTCGCCCCGTTAGAATCACATGAGAATCTTCAGGCTTCTGAGCGAGTCCTGCGAGAACGGTTTCAATTTGGAGATATCCGAGTTTTAGAGCGATGTTCACTTCGTCGAGTAGAACCAGGCGAAAATCAGGATTTTGAATATAGGAAAGGGCAGTTTCCCAAGCTTCTGTGGCTTTAAGAATGTCACGATCGCGATCTTGAGTTTCCCAAGTAAAACCTTCTCCCATTGCATGAAATTCGATCTGATCGCCCCAATGCTCGAAGGCTGCTTTTTCCGCAGGTTCCCAAGCTCCTTTGATGAATTGCACGATCGCGACTTTGTAGCCGTGACCGAGCGATCGTAAAACCATTCCCAAAGCAGCAGTCGTTTTCCCTTTGCCGTTTCCGGTATTAACGACAATTAGACCTTTTTCGCGAGTACGATCGGCAATTCGTTGATCTTGAACTTCTTTGCGGCGCTGCATTTTGGCGCGATGTTGTTCAGCGTTTTCGAGCATAAGTCACACAGTTGTTGAGGGGATTGATCTTACCGTATCTGTGCTGAGATCAATCTCTAAAAAATGCAGCGTTTTGCAGTTGTCGATCGTGAACCTGTTGCGACTTATCCTTGCGGCACTCCGATTCGACGCTAGAGATTTGAATTGTTAGTCTTTTGGGTGGGCGAATTGCTCACCCTTTTTTAGCGGCATAACATTATGGATGAGTTATTGATTGAGAAGATTCGGGATGACTTCGATCGCATTGCGCTTCACGAACAACAACGATGGGATCACAACAATCACTATTTCTCATTTTTGTTAAATCAGTTGCCGTCTTCCGGTCAGAAAGCGCTTGAAATTGGATGCGGAACTGGAGAGTTTTCGAGAGTTTTAGCAGATCGAGGTTGGGAAGTTTGCGCGATCGATCTCTCACCAAACATGATTGAAATTGCTCGATCTCAGTCTTCACCCAATATCGATTTTCAAGTTGCAGATGTTTTGAAATGGAAGTTTCCGATCGAGCAATTTGATGCGATTGTGTCGATCGCGACTCTGCATCACGTTCCTTTAGAATTGCTACTACCAAAAATCAAAGCGGCATTAAAACCGAGTGGAAAACTTGTGATTTTGGATCTAGTCGAGCCTGAAGGAGTCGATCGATTAATTGATATTGTTGCTGTTCCAGTGAACTGGGTTTATGAGAATTTGAAAAATCGTGAAATTGAGCGATCAAGAGAAGCGATCGAGGCAATGCGCGAACACCTTCGCACCGATCAGTATCTAACCAGTTCTCAAGCAAAAAAGATGTACTCCCGATTCTTGAAAAACGTCCGAATCAGAAGACATCTCTTTTGGCGATATTCAGCAGTTTGGACGAAGTAAGCTCTACTACGGAGATTGTGGAACTTCACCACCAGGAGCTAAAGGAGCCGTATTTGAAGGCGCGGGAACCTGTGGGGAAATCGGCTGAAGTGGAGCAGTCGGCGTAAGATTCGGATTCGCGGGATTCGTTGGCAACGTATTCGTTGGAGCCGTTGGACTGGGAACCAGATTCGGAGCCGGAGTAATTTGTGGAATGGTTCCGGGAGCTTGAGGCTGTCCTTGTTGGGGTTGTCCTGGTTGTTCGGCAGCAGTGGAAAGCGCAACGCGATCGGGAGCAACTTGCCGCAGAATGTCCATCGTTTGAATGACATCATTGTAGAACGCAGTTTGTGAGGCTGCGATTACTAAGAGTCCTTCGGGTCGCTGTTGGTGATAATCCTGAGCAAGTTGGAACAGTTGAGCACGATCGATCAGTTGTCGCTGTCCCTGATTCGACCAATACGTTTGCCCATTGGAGTCAATGTTGATCACAAGTTGATCACTCGTCAGTAGGCTACTCGTCTGGGATGAAGGAAGCTCTAGTCCGATTCCTTGTTGGCGAGTGAGTTGAAGCGCGGCAAGAATAAAGAACGTGAGAATACAAAAGATCACATCGATCAGCGGGATGATCTGGATCTGAGCTTCATCAGGTTGAGAGTCGAGATTTACTTTCATGGCGCTGAGTCGAGTGAAGGATTAGATTTCGTCTTTGTGATGCAATTTATCGTGAGTCAGTTGCCATTTTTGGCGGTACAGCAATTCTAGATCGTTGCCTGTGCGACGAAAAATCTTTGCCTGATTGAAGATGAGTCCTTGAAACACTCGGTAAAAAGCAAGGCTAAAAATCGCGACGACTAGCCCAGTTGCAGTACTAATCAGCGCTTCTCCGATCCCGGTTGTTACGCCAGCGGTTGAAGCGGTTCCAATGTCGCCAATTCGGATCGATCGTAATGACAAAATCAGACCAATCACAGTTCCCAACAGTCCAAGCAATGGGGATAAAGCGATGACTGCTTCGAGGATTTTGTCTCCACGCCGCATGGATGCGATCTCCTCATCGGCAGAAGATTCGAGTGCAAGACGAAAAAGTTCTGGATCAGGATTTTGCAAGCGCATCGGAGCATAGAGAAAGCGTCCGATCGGTTGATCATACGACTGACGTGCGATTTCGACCGCTGCTTCCCAATCGCGTCGTGAGGTTTCGAGAATCCGTCCTGCGACTTCTTTCTCTTTATTTAGGACGTTGAACCAAAACCACGATCGCTCAATAATGGCTCCAAGCGACAAGATTGAGAGAACAAACAGCGGGATCATGGTCACGCCGCCTCTTTCAAACAGTTCAATGATGTTCATGATTGCTCTTCCTCTCTGTGCGTCCCTCGTAGCATCTTGTTGAATCGGGTTTTTAAAGATTCCATAAAATCTTACTGCGCGATCGACGGTATTTCCGTTCATTTCTAAAAGAAAAAAGAACTCCGCAACCGAATTGGGTACAGAGTTCTCAATTTGATCCCAGAAAGATTAGAACGATCGATTGAGGTCTTCCCATGCAGAAATCGTCTGAGGCACGATCGGCTGGATCAATCGAGAAATTGCATCCGCATAGAAGTGAATTTCTTGCTGTGCGCCTTCGCCTTTCCGCAGTCCAATAAAGTGCAGAACGGATTGCAGCGAAACCGTCCAAACCCAAGACGTATAAACGCTTGGAACCAGAACGCCGCGAGCCTGTTCCCGTCCAACTCCTAATTCGAGCAAATCTTTGTAAGCTTTATAGCTGGCTTCACATTGAGTGCGATAGATGTCTAGCGCTTGTTGATTCTGCTCTTCAGGAATTTCGCCAAAAGTCGCTTGCCGATTGGATTTGGACTGCTGGCGGAATGAAGCAGGAACGTAGAAATCTTCAGAATCTTCGATCGCAACATAGCGAAAACTCTTCTCATTCCAGCCAACTTGCTCATCGTTGTGTGAAGAAGCGATCACGTGCTTCCACCACTGACGGGCGACAAACAGCGGCGCTTTCACTT
This sequence comes from Leptolyngbya sp. AN10, assembly GCF_050565645.1. Lineage (NCBI taxonomy): Bacteria > Bacillati > Cyanobacteriota > Cyanophyceae > Leptolyngbyales > Leptolyngbyaceae > Leptolyngbya > Leptolyngbya sp. AN10. Next base: position 51,651 of record NZ_JBNXVP010000029.1, on the reverse strand, counting down.
TGAACTTAAACACAACACCGCGAAACGGAGATGTATGATGATGCTGAATCAAGTAGTGAATCAGTTTGACATCTTTCTCATCCAGGTCGATCGAGACTTTATCAAAGCTGGCTCTGGCATCGTTCACAATGTCCAAATCGCTGCCCATGTGAGACAAGAGCGCGATCCGACTTTTGCCATCGTTGAGCGGATCGATCGAGGGAAATTCTGCTGTGCGATTGGGCAACGCTGAATCAGACATATCGGTGAAATTGGGAACAGCAATAGATTGAACCATGAAAGATTCCTCAAACGATGGATTGGAGTGAGACGCTATAAGTAGCGCTCAATTTAACTTCAATTTGAGAAAAGCGCAAGATGCAGACCAAGAACTTAATTTTCCGGGAATCGCTCTAGAGCCGTGAAAAACAAGAAAGAGGAATTCGCGATCGAACATCTCCTGCCCCAAAGTTAACAAGATCGATTAAGCTTACTCCATATCTCTTGCAGTTTTTTCAAAAGGCTTTGTTGTGCCCAAACGTCTCTCTATCCTCTCCATTTGCTTGATTCTAGGACTGTGGACGAGTCAACCCGCGTTCGCTCAAGCGCTGATCCCCCATGCCCCCCAAGTTGATTTTGACAAACTCGAACAGCAGGGTCTTGGACTGATTCAAGAAGCGTCACAACTCGCACAATTCAATCAGAATCAGTTAGCACTTGCACGCGCAAGATTGGCAGTACAACTCGCTCCCAAACGTCCTGAAACTTGGGCAATCTTAGGCGGTTTGTATCTGGAGACGAAACGAGCCGACGAAGCGATCCCCGCCCTTCAAAGAGCAGGTTCACTTGATCCCAAGAATCCTGCGATCTTGTTCGCTCTGGGAACCGCACATTTCCAAAAAGAACAGTACGAAGAGTCGATTAAGCAAATTCAGGCAGGGCTGAAAATCAAGCCTGATGTGGCTGGAGCTTATTTCGATATGGGCAATGCGAATTTGATGCTGAAACGAAATCGTGACGCGATCGCGAATTACGAAAAAGCGGTCTCGATCGATAAAACATTTTGGCCTGCGATCAATAACATCGGACTGATTCGCTACGAGGAAGGCAAGATCGACGAAGCGATCAAACTTTGGCGGCAATCGGTCGCGATCGATCCCAAGACCACCGCAGAACCGCAGTTAGCGATCGCAGTGGCACTTTTCCGAAAAGGCAATCAAACTGAGGCATTCACACTCGCAGAAGCGGCACTAAAAGCAGATGCGAGATATGGTGAACCCAAATTCTTAGTTGAGAATCTTTGGGGCGCAAGATTGATGGCGGATACCCAAAAATTCTTTGCAGTTCCACGAATTCAAGCCGCGATCGCTCAAGCGCAATCCGCCCAAGCTGCCCAAGAAGGTCGCGGACAATAATTTAACCCATTTCGTAAAGTGTCTGGTAAGTTAGGCAATGAATTTCTAATCAGTTGTGCAGGGGTGGCATCGTGCGTGTGAAAGCCGTATCGCCAGATTATTATCATCACCGTAAAAGTCGTAAACGATCGTTTCCTTGGTTGCTGCTCTTGACTCCATTCGTTTTATGGATGGGAGTGCGATCGGCAAGACTACATTTTGAGCAACCCGATGCCATTCTGGTGTTAGGCGGCGCAGAAGAACGAGAAATTTTTAGCGCGAAATTTGCTAAACAACACCCAAATTTACCCGTTTGGATTTCTTCTGGTGCGCCGCGTGACTATGCAGAGCGAGTATTTTCCAGAACGGGTGTGGATTTGCAGCGGTTGAATTTGGATTACCAAGCGGTGGATACGGTGACGAACTTTACGTCGTTAGTCGATCGATTGCGTCAGAAAAATGTTCGCAGCGTTTACTTGATTACTTCGGACTATCACATGCGTCGCGCTCAGGTAATCGGAGAAATTGTTTTTGGCAGTCGCGGGATCAATATTCAGCCCGTCTCGATCCCGTCCAATCATGCAGACGAACCGCTTTCTAAAGCTTTACGAGACGGAGGACGGGCAGTGCTTTGGGTCGCGACTGGACAAACTGGGGCGCAGCTTGCTCCGGTGAAAGAACGCTAAAGAACACAGACTGAATAAGCCTAGCGATTGAAATCGCGACCACGCAGACAAAACCCGCCTTTGCAGGTTAAGAAATGGCTGTTAGAGGGTGTTTGAGAAGTATAAAAAGCGGCTTTGCTGCGTTGCGAGTCCGCCCGGAAATAAATCTCCGGGCTAATGGAGGAAACCCCGCTGAAGCGGGCTGGGAGCGCAATTCGGAGTTCTTAGCCCAGTTGAGTGGGCTTCCCCCGATTAGCCCGGAGATTCATTTCCGGGCGGGTGAATGCGATGAACGATTACTTCTCCAACACCCTCTAAGTCCGCCTTCGGGGACTTCGTTTGTATCGCCGCGAATGAAATTCGCCAGGGTTCAAGGTTGTTCAATTCACACTCCTAAGCCGCTAATTCTTGAATCAATACGTAAGGCTGAAGAATCAAAGCCTGAAACCGTTTGGTCTGATCCTCATTCCAGACCGACTTCTGCTCGATCGATGGTTTGTAAATCAGACAATCTTGAATCCACCGTTGAACTGAAGTAGTTTGATCGTTGGCGATCGCATATCCAACATCCACGAGATCCAGTGAATCGGATACCATGATCACCGCATCGCGATCGGCATGAGGCATCAACCATTCCCACTCTGCTTCGTCTAAAGATTCTCTTAGTTCTGCTTTTAAATCTGACATGGCTCGAATTCTTAAACTAATTTTCGCGATCGCGCTCTCATTATTTTGCGGTCTAGCTCACCCTAATGCAATCCAAGCCGAACCTGTCAGCGATCCCCCAATTAGCTCAAACCTTGATGTCAACACGATCCCATCCGAAAAATTGAATCAATTCGTACAGGCTTGTTTGCAAGTCGTCGCACTGATTGAACGACGAGAAGGAGAATTGCAGGCAGCGGAAACGGATTCGGAATCAGCGCGGATTCAGCAAGACATTGAAGGAGAAGCGATCGCGATTATTGAAAAAAATGGATTAACTCGGCAGGAATATTTGCAACTTTTGAGTCTGGCGAACGTCGATCCAGAATTCGGGGAACGGGTCGCAACTTTGCTACAAGAAACACCGAGCTAAAAGAGTTCGGAAAAAAGCTTGCAACTTTAGTCAAATCGATTAGAGTAAACGTCTGAAGCCCAGACCGAAACCCGGTAGATTTCGAGATTTATCAGTTGCTTGAGATCCACCAAAACACCTGTCAGAATGGCTTCAATTCTCAGTCTTACCCGTTGCTCCGCGATTCGTATCCTCACAATGACCAGCATCGCCCCCGTGTCACGCACCGAACTGTCCCAGCGCCGTCAAAAACTTCGTCGCCAGCGTCGCACTCGATTCCTGCAAACCAGTTGGCGCAACGTTGCGATCGCAGGTTTTGCCGCAAGTGCGCTCTGGGTGGCAACGCTGCCTGCCTGGGTGATTCGCAAGCCAGAGCAGGTTACAATCAAAGGCAACCGATTTATCTCTGAGCAGACAATTCGCACACTTTTACCGATCGCATACCCGCAATCGCTCCTGAAAGTGCAGCCCCAATCGATTTCAGACGCGCTCAAGGCAAAAGCTCCAATCGCAGATGCCACCGTCGATCGACAATTGTTTCCGCCGAGTTTGACGGTACGAGTTCGGGAGAGAGTCCCGATCGCGCAAACGGTTTCTAAAACTTCTCAACCCGGACTAATCGACGAAACAGGCGTGTGGATGCCGCAAGACAGCTACACGAACTTGAACCCAAACTTCAAATTGCCGCCCTTTAAAGTTATTGGCAACCCAGAGCGTTATCGTTCCAATTGGACGACCTTTTATCGCACCATTCGCCAGAGTCCAGTCAAGATTTTGGAAGCGAACTGGGAAGATCCGGCAAATTTAATTCTCAAAACCGAACTGGGTGCGGTACAGTTTGGTGTCTACGGTTCAAACTTTCCGACGCAACTCAAAGTGTTAGATGAAATGCGACGGTTGCCGAGTCGGATGAATGGGGCACAAATTTTGTCGATCGACTTAAGAAATCCAAATTCTCCGGTTCTACAAATGAATGCGACAAAAACTCCGGTAAAATTAGGTACTCCATAGAGCAAAAGTTGTGGGAAAATTTCCAGCCAACGGTCGCGAGTCCTGATAAGCTAATGTGCTAATCGAGTTCAGTCGCCCTTTTAGACTTCTCTTTTGTTCATCTCCATCGCTTGAAATCCCAATGACGCTTAATCATAATGAGTCGAATGCCAACCCAATGACGCTGAATCACCAGCCTGAATCCGGCATTGCCACCTCGAATACGGAAGGGCAAATGAATAACTTCTCAACCTCGGACAATTCCAATCCGTTTAATTCTGGGCTGTATCATAACCAAGGTCTGGGTCTTAAGACGGTTCCTGAAGATGCAAGGAGTGGTGATATCGTGCCTGGAAGCGTTGCAAGGATTAAAGTGATTGGCGTGGGAGGTGGCGGCAGTAATGCGGTCAACCGAATGATTGCAAGCGATGTGGCTGGAGTTGAGTTCTGGTCGATTAATACGGATGCTCAAGCGCTGGCGCAATCGACCTCGATGAAACGGTTGCAGGTCGGTCAGAAGTTGACTCGTGGACTCGGTGCAGGTGGAAATCCTGCGATCGGTCAAAAAGCGGCAGAAGAATCTCGTGATGAGATCGCTGCGGCGCTTGAAAATGCCGATTTGGTCTTTATCACCGCTGGGATGGGTGGCGGCACTGGAACAGGTGCGGCTCCGATCGTGGCTGAAGTGGCAAAAGAATTAGGGGCGCTAACCGTTGGGATTGTGACTCGTCCGTTTACATTTGAAGGGCGGCGGCGAACAGGGCAGGCGGAAGAAGGAGTCGCTGCACTTCAGAGCCGTGTGGATACGCTGATCATTATTCCAAACGATAAGATTCTTTCGGTCGTTTCAGAACAAACTCCAGTTCAAGAAGCGTTCAAAACGGCTGATGATATTCTGCGCCAAGGGGTGCAAGGGATTTCAGATATCATCACGATTCCTGGATTAGTGAACGTGGATTTCGCCGATGTGAGAGCGATCATGGCAGATGCGGGATCGGCGCTAATGGGAATCGGGATCGGTTCTGGGAAGTCGAGAGCGAGAGAAGCGGCGGTTGCGGCAATTTCTTCTCCGCTGTTGGAAGCTTCGATCGATGGTGCGCGTGGCGTAGTCTTCAACATCACAGGCGGATCGGATCTTACCCTGCACGAAGTGAGCCAAGCGGCAGACATTATCTATGAAGCGGTTGATCCGAATGCCAATATTATTTTTGGTGCAGTGATTGACGATCGATTGCAGGGCGAAATTCGGATTACCGTGATTGCGACTGGATTTACTCAAGAGGTACAGCCGCAAGCGAGTCCGAAGGGTGCAACGGTTCCACAACCGAAAGCTCGATCGATTTCTGCTCCTCCGGTGAGTCAACCTTCTGTTACTCCAGAATCAACGCAGCCGAAACCACCAGGACTTGATATTCCTGAATTCCTAAGAACGAGACGCAAGCCGCAGAAATAGGGCTTCGTTTTGAGTGGGTTGCGCCCCCTAAATCCCTCAATTCTGGGGGATTTTGAGTTTTTAGGGAATTTTTAGGACTTGAATGGATTCACCTGCGGAAATGTGGGTTTGTTCGATCGACATTTTTCCAAGGGCGTTCATTCCAGCCAGATTAATCAAATTCCCTGACAATCGAGCGCCGCCAGTGGGAGTGAATTGGAATGTGTGATTTGCGATCGACACTGATCCCACAAGATAAAGTTCGCGCTTTCCGTCTGATTTCAAATCCTGAGTTGTGACAGCATTGAAAAACTCTGGTTGCCAACCGTGAGCGAGTCCTGATAATTTCCGAATCGCAGGTTGAGCAAATCGTAAAAACGTCACTAAAACTGATCCCGGATTTCCAGGCAGACCGAAGAACAGCGTTGAATTTGGGAAGGTGGCAAAGGTCAGCGGTTTACCGGGTTTAACTGCGATCGAGCGAATCCGAATGTCTGCGTTTAATTCTTCGAGAATGCGATCGACATAATCGTAATCCCCGACTGAAACGCCACCTGAAGAGAGAACCACATCGGCGGATTGAACGGCTTTGGCGATCGCATTTTTTAATTCAGTTGGATCGTCGCGGATGATTCCTAGAGAAATCACTTCGGCTCCCATTTCTGCAACTAGGGCTTCTAGTGCGTATTGATTAGAATCTACAATCTGTCCGGGTTGAAGTGACTGATCTGGAGTGACTAACTCGCTGCCTGTTGAAAGGATTGCCACTCGTAAGCGACGGAAGACTGGAATTTCTAGACATTGAGCGGCTGCAAGAATCGCGATTTCAGGCGCTTTGAGAACTGTACCAGGGGTGAGTAAAGGATTTCCAGCTTGATAATACGAACCGCGATATCGCACGAATAAGCCTTGTTTTTCGGGAGGCGTGAGGATAGAAACGCGATCGCCGTCTCGTTTCGTTTCTTCCTGCATAATCACTGTATCCGCACCCGCAGGCATTACCGATCCTGTAAGAATTCTTGCGGCTTGTCCGGGCTGTAGTGTTTTCTGCGGTTGAAACCCTGCCGGAATTTCTTCAATCACTTCTAAAGATGTGGGTTCTTTGACATCCTCGAATCGAACCGCATAGCCATCCATTGCAGAATTATCCCAGTGAGGAAAGTCGAGCTTGCTGGTGATTGGCGCGGCGAGAATACGATCGCGACACTCTTTCAATCTAATGATTTCCGTTTGCCCGATCGCTTGAATCGATTCAAAAATCAGCTTTTCCGCTTCTGCTACTGATAGCATGATCCAAACCCAAAGTAAGATAATCAATACTTAACACTAATGCGAAATATGCCTCCGAACCAGGTTTATCCCGTTGTTTGGGATCGCGATCGCGTTCTCTTAATCGATCAAACTCGTTTACCGGGCGAATACGCTTTGGTCGATATTCATCGCTGTGATGATATGGCACGAGCGATCAAAACTATGATTGTTCGGGGTGCACCAGCGATCGGAGTAGCGGCAGCTTACGGAATTTATCTAGGAGCGCGAGAAATCGAGGCAACGAACCGCGAACAGTTTTTGGCACGATTGGAAAAAGTCGCAGAACAGTTACGGGCAACTCGTCCCACTGCGGTGAATTTGTTTTGGGCGATCGAGCAAATGCTAAAAACGGCACGTCAAACGCTCGGATCAGTCGAATACCTTAAAGAAGCGTTACTACTCGCAGCAAAACAGATTCAGGAAGATGATTTAGAAACTTGTCGATCGATTGGCGATCATGGTCTTGCCGCTTTACCTTCTACACCTGAGAAACTGCGGCTTCTCACACACTGTAATGCAGGTGCATTGGCAACAGCGGGATATGGAACGGCTTTAGGAGTTGTGCGATCGGCGTGGGCTGCAAACCGTTTAGAGCGAGTCTACGCCGATGAAACGCGACCTCGATTGCAAGGGGCGAAACTCACCGCTTGGGAATGCGCCCAAGAAGGAATTCCAGTGACGGTGATTACCGATAACATGGCGGCTCATTGTATGCAGCGTGGAATGATCGATGCCGTTGTCGTGGGAGCCGATCGGATTGCGGCGAATGGAGATGCGGCGAATAAGATCGGAACTTACAGCGTGGCGTTAATTGCAAAAGCGCATAATATTCCGTTCTTTGTGGCGGCTCCAGTTTCAACGATCGATTTTCAAATTTCCGATGGCAGTCAGATCCCGATCGAAGAACGCGATCCCGTTGAGATTTACCAAATCGGTGAGACGATCATCTGTCCACCTGGAATTGAGTATTACAATCCTGCGTTTGATGTAACTCCAGCGGAATTAATTACTGCGATCGTGACTGAGTTTGGCGCGTTTGCTCCCAATCAAATTCAGGCGAGATTACATCAGCGAGTTGTTTAAGTCCGATCGCTCTTTTCAGCTTCAGGAACCGGAATCTCAACGGGTGGCTCTTCAGGTTGAATAGCTTCGACAGGCGGTTTAGGCTCGACGGAAGGCTCAATCTGTGGACTCGGCTCAATTTCGGGTGTTGGCTGAATTTCAGGTTTTGGTGATTCAACGACGCTAATTGGGCGCGAGACTGGAGTATCTTCTTGTGGTTTCCAAAGCGATCGACTTCGACGAGCAACTTTTTCCGGTTTGGGTGAGTTCAAATTAATTTCTTTTGAAGTTTTACGAGGTTCGTCTGGATTTCTGAGCTTCCAATCCCGAAATTCTCGATCGCTTTGAATCTGATCAATTAACGAGTTGTATTGTTCAGTTGCCCAATATTGATTCTCTAATTTCTGTAGTTGTTTCGCAGTTTCAAATGCTTGATGCCACTCGCGTTTCTCTACTTGAGTTAGCGCAGTTCTCATCAAAGATTCGCCTTTTTCCCAGAGCAATTTCCACGATCGTACTTTTGCTTCTTCGGAAAGCGATCTCACGATCGAAATCCCTTTCTCTAAATTTCCAGCTTGTATTTCAGTTTCAGCTTTAGTTAAGAGTTCAGCCTTCCAGCGTTCAATTAGTTGTGTACTTTGCTGATGGTAAGGATCATCGATCGGAACGTTTTGAAGCATCTCGATCGCTGCGGCTAAACTTTCGGGTGTGTCTCGATCGGCGCGTCGTTGGGCGCAATGGAGCCGCGTGGAAACGGGAGAATTATTCTCGACTTGAGAACACTCGATCGAGTAGGGATTTCTGAGAGAGACGAACGCGATCGCGCCAATTCCCACAGGCAAAGCCAGCAATCCGATCAGGCATTTTTTCTGTAACCGATTCATGCGATCTGCTCCTGAAACGCTTGTTTTCAGAGTTGGCAAGTTCAGAAGCGGACTATTCATGAGTCATAGAAAATTTATTAACGCCACATCGATCGTAGAACTGGGCAAAATGCAGAGAAGCGATCAAGAAGTTGTCAACCGCGTATGAAGCAGTTCATCCAATCCAAAAGATTCCTGTTATTTCTTGCTGTCCTCTTATTGAGCATTCATCAATCGACGATTCTTGCCTACTACGATTTTGGTCAAGAAGCGGTACTGGCAAACCTCGATCGAATTCCTAGCGCTCATGTTCCAAATGCTTTAGTTCTAAGCTACATTGGACGACTAGAACTCGCTAAGATATGCACAAAGATGGCTGTCTATGCGATTCCACTATTTCTAATTCAGGCTGTCTTCGCTGCAATATATTGCTCTGCTGACTCGGTAAAAAGTAAACGGTATGCTGCTCTTACAATTTGGCTCTTACCTGCCTTACTTGGTGCATTTACTGTTGTTGGCACTGCTGTCTACCTAATGTCTCCACTGTTTACAGTCGTTACGTTTCCTGGATTCATGTTGGTTCGAGCAGGGGAGCAAACCCATGTTGAGGACTTTACTGAAGGTTGGATTCCTGCGGTTGCTACGATCGGTTGGTTTCATCTCTTTTGGTTAGCCGTGACAATCAGGGCATGGTTTTTTCGCAGATATTAGAAAGCGCAACCAGATAGTACTAAAGCTCTTCCTAGCGCAGTTCCTCAAATTCTTCTTCTGTAATTCCAAGCTGATCCAGGATTTCATGAAATAACCAGCCCCGATTTCGCTTTTGCCATGAATCGGGATTGTTGTCGCTCTACCGTCAGGATGTTTCCAACGCGCATGACTTCCTTTTTGACGCACTTTCTCAAAGCCCAATTGCCGCGCAACCTTGCAACCTTGGCAAGTTCACTCGCTTTAGCTGGCATGAGTAACAACCAATTCGACATCCGAGGGCAGAGATCGACCTTCTTCTTGATATTCTTCTCGGATCATGTCAAACACATTCTCAAGCTCGGCTCTCGCTTCTTCTGAAGTCTGTGCCCAGGCGTGACATCCTGAAATCGCAGGCACATAAGCCACAAAAGTGCCATTGTCTTCTGGGCGAATGACGATCGTATAGTCTTGCAAGGTTTTCATCATCAAGGAGAATCAGGCGTTTCTTCCACCATACCTCGATAGTCAAAAGCACGATCACTCGAATGAAGCTTTATCTGCCAATTAGATCGATCGGGAAACTTTAAGCTGTGAGATGGGACAATCACCCCACAGCTTTAGACTCCACTACAGCAAATTTTGGAATTCCGATCGAGCTTGGATCGTTTTCAGCACTGCTTTAATATCCTGAGTTCGATCCTTTTTCACAATCAAAGTGACTTTGCCATCTCGAACAATCACCGTATCGTCTAAACCGATCGTGACCACCACTTCATCGTCATCTGAGGTATAGACGATCGCGCCAGTCGTATCCATGCCAACGTGCTGACCTAATTCGACATTCGGGCTATCAGATTTCATCAAGCGTTCGATCGCGCCCCAGTCGCCCAAATCATCCCAGCTAAATCGCACAGGAAGCACACACGCTCGATCGGTCTTTTCCATCACGGCATAGTCAATACTGAGTTTCGGAACCGTTGAATATGCTTCGATTCCTTTTTCTTCTAGAAGCTGAATGATTTCGGGAGCGTGTTTGTGCAATTGATCAAGCATCACTTTTGCTTGAAACACGAACATTCCGCCATTCCAGCTAAAGCGACCACTGCTGACAAATTCTTCTGCTGTGTCTCGATCGGGCTTTTCCGTGAACCGATCGACTTTATAAGCAGGATAGCCATCGTAGAATCCAATCTTCTCGCCTTGCTCGATGTAGCCGTATCCAGTCGCGGCATGAGTGGGCGCAATTCCGAGAGTCACGATCGCATTATTTTGAACCGCTGCATCTACGGCAGCTTTTAACGTCGATTCAAAAATGTCTTGTTCTGCGATCCAGTGATCCGCCGGGAAAAATCCCGTCACCACATCGTCACCGTAGCGCTTTGCAACCTCGATCGTACTCCATGCCACAGCGGGAGCCGTATCGCGTCCTTCTGGCTCGACTAGGATGTTTTCCGGTGGCAATTCGGGGAGTTGTTCGCGGACACCTTCCGCTAAATGAGAAGCCGTCACAACCCAGAGATTGTTCCAGCCGCCAGCGGTATCGAGTAAGCGATCGGCAGTCGTTTGTAAAAGGCTTCTTCCGCTGCCGTCTAGACAGAGAAACTGTTTCGGGCGGTGTTTGCGGCTGAGGGGCCAAAAGCGTTCGCCTTTTCCACCTGCCAGAATAATCGGAACTAGAGATTGGGTCATACGTTGTTCACCGAAAAGGGGGCTAGTTAGATCGCGCAGTGCCCAAGATTTTAATCAATCACCGGACACTCTGGCGGCATCTTCGCGGACTCTTCTCATTTTTCCCAAGACCATATTAGTTTGTCGCGGATTTTACGGTTTCCTCCGGACTTCGACTCTAGTTCAATGATTCCGATCGAGAACACTAGCCGAATGTCGAAGTTCAAGTGTAGAATTCCCAGGGACTATCTAAGCGTTGTTGCGGTTGTTTTGTATCTGAAGCTACGAGAGCACTCTATCGGTTTGATGAGAGCAAATATCTCTAAAAGCTGAAGGAAAGAGGAAACTTTCCAGCTAAGATGACGACAAGCAACGCAGACACTGACCGAACTGTTTTTGAGGTGTGAACGGAGTGAAAGAGTCTAAGCGACAATCCACGCTAGAGCCTTCTAGCGCGACTGAACGGGTCATCCCCGAATCTCGATCGACCGTTCCCAATGCACTTCCTCAAAAGCCGTCTTTGGGTCGAACTGTCTTATGGGTTGCTGGACTGTTGGGAGCCGCAGCGATTTCAGCAACGCTTGGAACAACATTGGCATTGTTGGCTCCATTACCGGGAACGAATCCGGATCAAGGGCGAAGATTATTTGGTGATTTGTGGACGAGCGGATTTCAGTACAAGGTTTCTCGTCCGGTGAATGTGCTGGTGATGGGAATCGATCGCGTTTTAGATGCGCCTGCGGGTTCGGATCAGGTCTTCTCAGGTCGCAGCGATACGATGCTGCTGTTGCGAGTTGATCCGACGGATAATTCGGTGAATATGCTTTCGATTCCGCGTGATACACAGGTAGAAATTCCAGGAATCGGAGTGACGAAGATTAATCAAGCGAATGCGAGTGGTGGTCCGCTTTTGGCGCGGGAAACGATTAGTCGGACTTTGAATGGAATTACGATCGATAGATATGTTCGCGTCAGCACTGATGCGTTTCGAGAATTAGTCGATCTGTTGGGCGGGATTGAAGTGTATGTCCCGGAGCGAATGGAATACACCGATAACACTCAAAAGCTCAAGATTGATCTCCAACCGGGTTGGCAGACTTTAGATGGCGATAAGGCGGAACAGTTTGCTCGATTCCGACACGATTCGTTTGGGGACATTGGACGGGTTCAGCGGCAACAAGCACTGATCAAAGCCTTACGTGCAAAGTTGACGAGTCCCTTGGTGATTCCTCGGATTCCCAGTTTGATTGGTGCGATGCAGAAGTATATCGATACGAATCTGAGCATTGAAGAAATGCTGGCGCTGGTGAATCTTGGGCAGAAGCTCGATCGAGATGATTTCAAAATGGTGCTGTTGCCGGGACGATTTAGCGCTCCGAATGAGTTTCGCGCCAGCTATTGGATCATGGACTCACAGGGACGCGATCGTGTTCTTCAGGAGTATTTCAAGGATTCCTCTACGGTTGCTTCAAGTGAGCCGCCATTGGCTGATTTGAAGGTTGCGATTCAGAATGCGTCGGGTGATCCTCAAGCTGGAAAGCAGTTTGCCGAGTATCTGGCATCGCTTGGATATACCAACGTGTATCAAGCAGAAAATTGGAAGGATCTACAGCAGAAAACGCAGATTATTGTGCAGCGAGGCGATTTGCAAGGTGCAAAAGTGCTGCAAAGTTCAATGGGATTTGGCAGAGTGGAAGCGACTTCGACGGGAGAGTTAGATTCTGATTTGACGATTCGGATTGGGAATGACTGGAAAACTCAGCAGTCAAGATTTCCGCAGTATCAGCCATAAGCGTTAGGCTTAAGGAAACCTTTGATGCGATCGCTCATGTTTGTCTCAGTTCCCCGCACCGTAAAGCGTGTGATCTATGCGCTGTTGATTCTTGCTCTCGCTTGGTTCTGGATTGTTCTTGGCGCGAGTCCAGCCTTGGCTGAAACCACTTTTCTGAACTATTCCAACGCGAATTTAACTGGGAAAGACCTCTCGAATCAAAACTTTGAGGGTGGTGTGTTTGTGTCGGCTGAGATGCGAGAGGCAAATTTTCAAGGCGCAAACCTTAAGAATACGATGCTGACGAAAGGGAATCTTTTGGGCGCGAATTTGAGTGGGGCAAACTTAGAAGGATCGTTAGTCGATCGCGTTACGCTCTACAAGGCAAATTTAACGAACGCGATTTTCATTGGTGCGACGTTATCCAATAGCATTCTGGATGAAGCGGATGTGACTGGGGCGGATTTCACCGATGCGATCGTCGATCGATACACCACATCCCAATTGTGCAAACGCGCTTCTGGAACCAATTCAACGACCGGAGCCGACACTCGTGAAAGTTTAGGCTGTCGGTAACTATCGAACGATTTGAAGCGCGATCGTTCCAACTAAAATCGCCATTCCAATCAATCCACCCAGAATGACCCAGAGTTGCCAAGGGCGATGAGTCCGAACCTCGATCGTCGTTGCAGTTGGATCAGCAAGAAATCGATCGAGCAGTTCCCGCTGTTGAAATAGCTGCCGATTGCTCGTCAGCGACCAATTATGAGTCAGCGGAATTTCTTCACCGGAGCGCGTCACCAAGGCAAGCCGAGTCTGATTTGTGCGTCCTTGTTGAGTTTTCGTGGCTTGTAGTATTGCTTTCTCAAATTGTTGTGTCTCAATTCCACCGATCAGAGGTTCGCGAGTGAGTTCACACAGCACTTGATTTGATCGAGGACGGCAATTGAAATGCACCAGTCCGCCCATTGAATCGATCGCTCTTTTGCTCGCGCCCAACAACCCAATGACTAATAATCCTGCAATTCCGAGAATCAGAGATTTGCTCATTAAATAATAAATTCCGCATTGGGTTGGAGCGGCAGTGTGACTTGCACGATCGTGCCTTCATTTTCTCGGCTCATCAGGTGGATTTTGCCTTGATGATACTCAACAGACTGTTTGACGATGACGAGTCCCAATCCATTTCCAGAAATCATTCCAACATTGGTCGCCCGATGGAATGCCTCGAATAATCGTGCTTGATCCGATGCGGGAATTCCAATTCCTTGGTCTTGCACTTCAAAATAAGCGTTCGTTTCATCGTGACCGCATCGAAAAATCACGGTTGAACCCGCAGGCGAATATTTCAACGCATTTGATAATAGATTCGTTAGAATTTGCCGCATCAATTTCGCATCCATATATCCGCGAATTTCAGGGAGCGTTGTTTGCGGTTCAAACATTAATTGATGCTGATTTTGGTCATTCATTCGCATCTCATCAATCAACGTCTCGCAAAACGATAAAACGTTCATGGGTGCAGGTTCAAACTTCACTTTTTTCGCTTCAGCCCGCTCTAAATCGAGAACACCACTGAGCAGTTCTTTCATGTTAAGCGAGGCGGATTGAATGCGCTGAATGTGCTCAAATTGCTTCTCGATCGATCCATCCTGCTGTTGTGCATAAAATTCCAGCATGTCCGCTGAAGAAAGAATCGTACACAGCGGGGTACGGAATTCGTGAGAAACAGTGGTGACAAAACTCGATTTGAGTTCGCTTAATTCGCGCTCTTTTTCGAGGGCTTTTCGCATCTCGTTTTCGGCTTGTTTGCGATGTGTGATATCTCGCTGCAAGCCGACCCAATAGGTGTAATGTCCCGTTTGATCGGTGACGGGAAAAATGCTGAGTTCGATCCAAACTTCGGAGCCGTCTTTGTGATAGTTGACTAATTCCGCGATCGCAGGTTGCCAATTCTTTAAAGCGCTTCTGATGTCTTTTAGAATTGCCCAATTGGTTTTTGGACCTTGTAAAATTCGCGGCGTTTTTCCAATCACTTCATCGCGCTCGTAGCCCATCATTTTCGTAAACGCATCATTCACGTAAATGATTCTGGGTCCAGGTGGCTCAACAGGTTCCGCTTCAGTGATTACGACCGCATCACTCGCATTCACAACCACCGATTCGAGCAGGCGCATTCGTTGTTCTTGATCTCTGCGTTCTGCTTCGTGGTGTTTGGCTTCGGTAATATCTTCTGCAATTCCAGCGATCCGGTAGATTTTGCCCTGAGCGTTGCGAATGGGAAAGGCGCGGGCACGTAACCAGCGATCGACACCATTTTCTCGATTGAATTGAAAAGTCGCTTCTGTGGGTTTGCCTCTCAGAGCTTGGCGACTCACTTTCATTAACTCCGGAATGTCTTCGGAACGCGATCGATTGATCCAGAAGTCGAGCGATTTTTCATAGCAAGTTTGACTGTCATAGCCAAGAACTTGCTGACAGGCAGGACTGATGTAAATCAACTTTTGGCGCTCGACATCATACATCCAGAAAATCTGCTGAATGTTTTCTGCTAATTGTCGAAAGCGTTCTTCACTTTCTTGCAGTTCTGCTGCTGCTAATCTGCGTTCATCTTCGACGCGCAGCCGTTCACCGACATTGAGAATCAGCGACAGAACGGAAATTAATTCGCCTTTGCTGTCAAATAGAACTGAGTTATACCACTCGCAATGCACGATCGAGCCATCTTTCGACGCATTGCGGCTGTAGCAAACATTGCGAGTGGCTTGACCGTTGAGGAGTTCTGCGATCGCTCGATCGACTTGCTCTAAATCTTCTGGCAATACGAGATTCCAACTGCCGAATTGTTTCCCGATCACTTCTGACGCATTCCAGCCCAAGAGCGATTCCGCTTCACTTGACCAGCGCGTGATTCGCAAGTTCCGATCCCATTCGATCACAGCAAACGGCGAATTATCGACATGGAACGCCAATCGCTGTAACGCTCCCTTCAAAGCTTCTTGTGCTTGATCGCGTTCTCGCGCTGTCTGTACCGAATCGGTCATATTGCGGAAAAACAGAGAGACACCGGATTTTGAAGGATAAGCTCGGACGGAATACCACCGCTGACAAGGCTCGTAATAATCGACCAGTTCTAATGGAACGCCTTCTGCCAGCGCTCGACGATAGAGCCGTCCAAAACTGGTTTCTGCAAAGTCGGGAAATTCTTGCCACAGCACTTTACCGAGTAGGTCTCTGGCAGGCTTGCCCAATGTGTTCGCGGCTTCGTGATTGAGATAGGTGAAGCGGGCAGAACGATCGAGCGCGACAAAGCCATCGGTGATACTCTGCAAGACTTGCGTAATCTGTTCACGGGCTAATTCTGATTCTGCACGAGCCGCCTGTTCTCGCTCTAGAAGCTGATGCCGTTCTTCCTCGATCCAGCGACGCAGACTGATATCTGAGAAAGAAACAACCACTGCATACGGCAGAATCTGACCTGATTTAAACAACGGCTGAGAATTAATTGAAATCCAAGTAATCTGTTTTTCGGGTTTGCACAAGCCCAAAACAACCTCAGAGCAAGGAATCCCCGTTTTGGCAGTAATCAGACCCGGAAATTCTTGCGAGTTAAACGGTGAACCATCTTCGTGAATGGCTTCCCAGTCGAGATCGAGCAGATTCCGATCGACTAATTCCTCAATCGCACATTCCAAAATCTGAGCAGCACTCGCATTACAGGTTTCAATCACGCCTTCAGAATTGAGCATGATCACCGCTTCGTGCATTGCTTCCACGACCGATCGATACCGTTGCTCACTCGTTTTCAGACTTTCTTGTTCGCGACGACGACGGCTCACTTCAGCTTGCAACTGCTCGATTCTGTGTTCGAGTTGAGCAATTTTACGAGCGCTAGGCGCAGTGCAAGCATCCAGTACTGCATCATGATCGGTTGATCGTTCTGGAGCCATCGCTTTTGGGGTCGTTTCCCGTTCTTGAACGGATTGCGCTTCAAGCTGCGATCGCAGTTCAGTGACGAGGACTTCTAATTCAGCATTGCGCTTGGCTAACCGGAGTTGGTCGGTTTCTTGCATGACTCCCGCTCGATCGACATTAGTTTTAAATCTTTGCTCGAATTTTGCACGTTCTTCATGCAGACTTGTTGAAGCTTACTTAAAGAGTTTCATAAGGGAACTCGATTGTAAAGCTAGTCCAACCCTTCTCGCTAGTGACGACGATACTGCCTTGGAGTTGTTCCACCAGTTTCTTTACAAGTGCCAATCCCAGTCCTGTTCCGCCTTTCTGCCAGCGATCGCTGCCGGGGACGCGGTAGAACTTGTCAAAAATGTGCGGCAGATTTCTTGCGGGAATCTCCGACTCGTTGGCGATCGTGAATTTAAGCACGGACTGTTGACTTAAACAGGGGGCTTCTCGCACTTTAAGGCAGATCTCACCTCCACTTCTCGTGTATTTACAGGCATTGTTCAGCAGTTCCACCAAAATTCGACGCAGACTTACTCCATCTGCCACAATGACAGGCAAGGTTTCCGGAAGATTTACCTTTAAAAGTTGCTGGCAGTCGCGAGTTCTCACCTGGAAGGCATCGGTGGTTTTTCTTAAAAGCTCTCTTAAATTCAGCGGTTCTGGAGCGGCTAACGCTTCACCGGATTCGAGTTGATAGAGATCGAGCAGATTTTGAATCAGTTCGTCCCCTTGATCACAGGCGTTCAGCGCGATTTCGACATACTGCCGCCGATTCTCTGGCATCGCATCCATCAGTTGAAGTGCGACTTTGATCGTGGTGAGCGGAGCGCGTAGATCGTGAGTAATCGTATTTAGTAAATCGTTTTTCTGGCTATTAATTTGTTGAAGTTCATCGACTTTTTTTTGGATTTCGGCTTGAGCGCGATGCCGTTTGAGCCGAGCCGCGATCGTATCGAGCAATTCCACCCGACGAAACGGTTTCGTTAAATAATCGTCTGCGCCTAAATTCATTCCGTGCCGAATGTCTGCTTTATCGGCTTTCGCGGTGAGGAAAATGAACGGAATCATTGCAGTAGTGGGATCTTGACGCAGTGCCTCTAGCACGTTGTAGCCATCAAAATCGGGCATCTTAACATCGCAAATGATCAGATCCGGCGATCGCTCTTTTGCAAGTTGTATGCCTGTAAGTCCGTTGTCTGCATTCAGAGAATCGAACCCTCCAGACGCGAGAATTTCAATGATGTTGAGACGGACATCAGTTTCGTCTTCAATTACCAGAATCTTCATCAAGTCTCTCCCGGTCGATGGCTGGAGCGGTTGAGAATTATAGGAGCGAGTCATCACGATTGGCTGAGTTGAGAGAGATGGATCGAAAACGAGGAATATTGGTAGAAGCTTCCCAGCTTATCGGGGGGTCTCAATGATTCCGTAAAAGCATGGAGTGGGAGACGAAGCACCCTCGTAAAAACACGGCATAGTTTATAAATCCTAGCGAATTTCCCTGAGAAAAGTCTAGAATCCTGTGACACTCCACAGTTTGTTTACAATAATTCTGAGGAATTCACGCAAAGTCTATACTCAAAGGTTTGCATGATTCAGGTATCAAAGAGATCTTTTTGACTTCCCTCTGCCTAAAGATAGAGAGGTTTTTTCGTTTAGCAGGGTAGGCTAATCTCAGGCATTGAGCTAAATCTATGCTCTCTCTTAATTTACGCAGAAACACGGAGAAAGAGGAATTGACACGGTTAACTTGATACTCCGTCAAGCGCCAAAACTGGCACAATATGTCAGGAATTGAGATATTTGCCTTGAAGAGAGTAATTAAAGTGCCTATTCTCGCCAATATGAATCTGCTACTTGCAAATGAATCGGACTGTCGGCTATTCAAGTTCTGGTTTCACGATCGCGTGTGTGATGGAATTAGCTACCAAGGTGAATTGTTTTACCAATTTCACAGTTTTAGTACACAGCGACGTGAGCAAGCTTATGATCTGGGTTCAAAACTGATCGATCGCGGAATTTCCGTGATTATTTGCTGCTCAAAACAGCGCTATTTGTTAGGCATTAATCTCCGAAATAATTGGAGCGCGACCCCAGAGGGATCAGCTTTGCTGCGCGGTGAACACGAGAAACAACAATTTTTGATTGAGGTGCAAGGGTTGGAATCAGTTCTCAGTCAACTGTTGCAATGAACGGTTTTCGATTAGGCTAGAAAGCGGAATTTCATCGATCGCTCATGCAAAACTACGATGTCATCGTGTGCGGTGCGGGTCCGTCGGGAACGATCGCCGCTGCTGAATTGGCGCAATCTGGCTTGAAAGTGGCGCTGCTGGAAAAACAGGTGTTACCCCGTCACAAAACTTGCGGGGGCGGAATGCCAATGGTGATGCAGAATCAATTGCGCGATCTGGCTCCGGAGGCGTTTGTAGAATCCGATGTGACGATGATGCGCCACACCTGGAAGTTTGGCGATCCGCATTTGGAGTTAATAAATCCTCGATCGACGGATGAACGCCTGTCACTTTGGATGGTGCAGCGATCGATTTTTGATCACGCCCTGGCACAAAGAGCGGCAAAGTTCGGAGCCGAGTTGAGGGATGGAATTTCTGTGAGATCGATCGAGCCTGAATCAGATGGCGTGATCGTTCGAGCGCAAGGAATTAAGACGGGCAGTGAATTTACCGCGAAGGCGCGTTATGTGATCGGGGCGGATGGCGCGAATGGCGTGACGGTGAAAGCGACGCAGTTAAGGAAAAAAAGAGCGATCGCGCTGGCAATGGAGATTGAACAGCCGCATCATTGGGGTGACGGACATCCAGAGCTACGTCCAGAGATTGCACATTTAGAATACGGTGCGGTGCAACATGGATATGCCTGGATTTTTCCGAAAGCGGATCATTTGAATATTGGAGCGGGTGTGTTTCGTCCCGATCGTCTGGATGCGAGAAGCGATCGGACTTTACGCACAGTTTTGCAGAAAACAATTTTGGATTACATGAATGCGGTCGGCGTGAAATATGACCCGGATGCGCTGAAATTTCATGCTCATCCTTTACCGATTTGGAGCGGAAAAGAGCCGTTACACGAAGGGCGAATTCTATTAGTGGGCGATGCCGCTGGCTTGATCAATCCGATTTTTGGCGATGGAATTCTACACGCGGTGAAGAGTGGCGGAATTGCGGCCCGATCGATTATTGAGGATGCGGCAGATGAGTACACCGATCGGATTCATGCGGAATTTGCGGCGAATTTTGATGCGGCGTTGAATTTAGCACGAATCTTTTATCAGTGGACAGGAATTTGTTACAAGTACGGCGTGAAGTATGAGAAGAGTACGCGATATGCAACCGAGCTATTGTGTGGGGATTTGTTATTTACCAATATGGCAGGTCGGGCGATACGGCGATTAAAGCGATCGGTTGGAGGAAACTTTTTCCCAGCGTTTAACGGGTGAATTGATTTTGGGAGAATATCGATGAGAGTTGATCGCTGCGATGGAGTCCGCCCGGAGATGAACGCTCCGGGCTAATCGGAGAAAGGAGGCTGAAGCCCCCTCAGAGCGCAGTTTTAGCCCACTTCAGTGGGGTTTCCTCCATTAGCCCGGTCGGTTCAGCGCCGGGCGGAATAGCGGGTAAACGAATACGCCAAAATCTACCAATTCCGAGAAATGGCAAACCCCCCTTAGTAGAGACGCGATTAGGACCTTGCAATTCAGATTCGCGTCTCTGGATTCGATCAAATTTGTTCGATCGATGCCTGCAATCCTTGATTTACTAAAACCTGGAATAATTCATCCGCTTCGGTACGATCGCGAAATGCTCCCGCCTGCATCACGCCGCGTCCTCGTAACGAAAACGCATCAGGCACAATCGATCGAACTTGCGACTGTGCCAAGTCTGAATCCGCTCTTACCACCACGCGGAATCGGAACCCTAAACTCGCCGCTTGGCTCACTCCAGACGAGCCACCGCGCCAGATCCGAACCGATGTGCCGCGTGTATTCCCGATCGGTGGCGTAGCACGAGGGACGGGCAGAATTCCTGAAGGTGTGAATCGTCGAGGTGCAGCGGCTTGAGGAAATTGAACCGGAGCCGTTGAAATCGCATTGATTTGCAAGGTTGGACGCGATTGGGCAATCGGGAGTGGTGCAGTCGATCGAGCAATTGGAAGCGGTCTACTGGGTCGAGACTGGGCAACGGGTAATGGCGCACTCTCGCCAAGTGGAATGATTGGAGAGGGCGCATTCGGACGGGGAAAGGCAGGTCGCGCCATTCGACGTGTTGGAACCGAGGTTGCGATCGGCGTTTGAGTTGCGATCGGAGACATCATCGGAGTTTGAACCGAAGTCGTCATCGGAGCCGGAACGGGAATGTCAATTGCGCCAGCAGTCGGAGCATTGAGACGAGGCAAAGGACGAGCGATTCGAGCACTCGGATTGATCGCGATCGGGTTTAGTCTCGTCGCTACCGTTGAAGCGATCGGAGCAGAAGCAATTCCAGACAAATCTAATCGCCCGATCGTTCTTGCCGAGATCTGATTGCCAAACGCGGGCAGAATTTGGGAACTTCTTTGAGCATTGATATCGAATTGGCGATTGCTCAAAAACGTATTGTTTCCTGGATCGGTAGACGTTCCGAGATCCGGACGAGATTGAGCGATCGACACAATGCCATCTCGATCGTTATCATCGATCACGTTATTCCGCAGAATCGGTTGAGCATTTCCTTGAATTACAATCCCGTCTTTGTTCTGCGTGATTCGGTTGCCGACCAGTCTCGGAGCCGCATTCTGAGCGATGTTTACCCCAAATCCTGTTCGTTCAAAAATGTTCTCCTGAAGCTCTGGACGAGATGAACCAAAAATCGTGATACCGTTTGCGCCGTTTTGAAAGAAATAATTGTTTCTTAGAACAGGAGCGCTATTTCCTACGATCGAAGCGCCATCATGCCCGCTCCCTGTAAACGTATTCGCCACCACGATCGGGCTACTCGATTCTGTCCAGAGTCCATACCCTTGGGGATTCGGATTCGTGACGGTCACGCCCGTGAGTGTGGCATTATTCGCACCCAGAATCGTGATATTTTGCCGTGCGAAGGTTCGACTTAAGAACGCATCCCCACCGCGAATGATCACACTCAGTCCGCGATCGCGTGGATCACCCTGAACGGTTACAGTCGGCTTCAGTTGGATGGGGAACACTTCCCCAGTGTCAGCACTGTAAGTTCCGGGAGCGAGTACGATCGTTGAATTCGGCGTTGCTCGATCGAGCGCAACGGTTAGCGTTCGGAGTGGAGATTGGGCTTGACCAGAAGCGTTGTCGTTTCCGATCGTAGGATTCACGTAAATAACTGAACTGGTAGATGAAATAACCTGATCAGGAATTGGATTTGCCACGACCGGAACCGCAGCAAGTCCAAGCAGTCCGGATACACTGAATACAGCGAACACGGAGGAATAAAAAGGGCAGTTGTTCACGGGTTGTTCTCCTACACACGGCTTGTATGGATCACATGACGGGATGTAACGGGGTTCAGTTTACACCCTGCATCACATTTGACCTCTGTAAAATCACTGGAACCCTTAATCTGAGAAGGTTTCCACGCAAATTACCGGAGTGAACTTATTCTCTCTGTAACTCCACTGAGATCAAGCAACTTCACAAAACTTTACAAAAGTAAGACGATTCGCGCCCCTGATACGATAAACAATCAATAGGACTGATCCAATGGGCAATTTCCAATCCTCTATGCAGCCAGCACTGTACCGGATTCTAGATGCCAACCTCGATCGCGCTCGTGAAGGCTTACGAGTGATTGAGGAATGGTGTCGGTTCGGCTTAGAAGATGTTGCGTTCACTGAACAGTGCAAACACTGGCGACAAGAACTCGCTCAGTGGCATCGCGCAGAATTACGATCGGCTCGAAATACGCCTGATGATCCGGGTACGGAACTCACGCATCCACAAGAAGCCGTTCGCAGCAGCATCGAGCAAGTTTTACAGGCAAATTTCGCCCGTGTGGAAGAAGCATTGCGGGTCTTGGAAGAGTACGGAAAAGTTTATCGATCGGAGATGGCAAGCGCGGTCAAACAAATGCGCTACGAGGTTTACACCTTGGAAAGTCGATTACTCTCGATTCAACGTCGTCAGCTACTCGAATCGGCAAGACTTTATTTAGTCACTTCTCCATCTGAGAATTTATTCACGACGGTTGAATCTGCCCTTCAAGGTGGATTAACGCTGGTGCAATATCGCGATAAGGAAACGGATGATTTAGTCCGGTTGCGGAATGCAGAGAAATTGCGCCAACTGTGTCACGAATACGATGCGCTGTTTATTGTGAACGATCGAATCGATTTAGCCTTAGCGGTTGATGCGGATGGAGTGCATCTTGGACAAGACGATCTGCCGCTGGAGTGGGCGCGTCGGGTGCTCGGTGAACATAAGATTATTGGTCGATCGACGCATAGCCCAGAACAATTGGAAAGCGCGATCGCAGAAGGAGCCGATTATGTCGGAGTCGGTCCGGTTTATGAAACGCCAACCAAAGCGGGTAGACCTGCGGCAGGATTAGATTACGTGCGCCATGCCGCCGCGAATTGTTCGATTCCCTGGTATGCGATCGGGGGAATTGACACCCAAAACATTCACGAAGTGCTGAGTGCGGGTGCTGAAAGAGTTTCGGTAGTACGGGCAATTATGCAATCGGATCAGCCCACTTTTGCGACTCAGTTTTTTGTTGCTCAACTGGATCAGAAGCGGCGATTTCAATCTCATTCCGTATCTGATCCGTGGGAGGGTTGATGATTACTTTAGAAGTAAACGGTGAAACTCGAACTTGTGAGTCGATCTTAACGCTGCCAAAATTTCTCGAATCGTTGGGTATGAATCCGCGATTAGTCGCAGTCGAGTACAACGGCGAGATTTTGCATCGCCAATTTTGGGACGAAACCGAAGTCAAAAATGGCGATCGATTAGAAATCGTGACGATCGTTGGCGGCGGCTAGATCCAGTACGGAAATCTCCCCTAAAACCTATCGCTTAAGACGTTTGCAACCTCTGGTGAACGCGATACAGTAGATCTGTTAGCTTAAAACTCTGTAACAAAGAGTTAACACAAGCCGGACGGGTTAGAACCTCCGTCTGGATAAGCGATAGGGATAGACTCATGAAGATTTCAAAACTATTTAAAACTCTGATCCGTCCGGTCATCGCGATCGCTCTCGTCTTGACGCTGGCATTTAGTCACGCGGATGGTGCTCTTGCTGCGAGTGGTGGACGGATCGGTGGCGGATCATTCCGAGCACCTGCTCGATCGTATTCTCCTCCGAGCCGCACCTATGCACCTCCTGGAGGCGGTTACTATCCCGGTGGCGGTGGTGGATTTTTCCCCTTCGTCTACTTCCCGTTCTTTGGAGTGGGTGGCGGATTTGGCGGGCTGTTCTCACTGCTGATTTTGATCTCGATCGCGAGTTTCTTAGTCAATAGCTTCCGACGCTCTGGCGATAGTGACGAACTTGGCTACAGCACTCCTACGGTGTCGGTTGCAAAGGTTCAAGTTGGACTCCTTGCACAAGCGCGGGAACTGAAAGAAGACCTCGATCGGATTGGTCAACGGGCGAATACTGAGACCTCTGAAGGTCTGGCTCAAGTGCTGCAAGAAGTGTCGCTGGCACTCTTACGCAATCCGCAGTACTGGGTTTACGGAAATGCAGAATCGCATCAGGCTCGACTGGAAGCCGCTGGTGCAGAATTTAACCGACTGGCATTGAGCGAGCGTAGTAAGTTTAATGCAGAAACTTTCTCGAATGTGAACAACCAATTGAAGCAAGCATCGTCGAGCGCATTGACGGTGGCAGAGAAAGGGGGCGCACTAGCAGAAAGTCAAGGTGAATATATTGTCGTCACCGTCCTGATTGGAACTCAAGGCAAGTTGCAGCTTCCGGCGATTAATGGCACTGAAGATCTGCGTCGATCGCTGAGTCAGTTGGGTAGCGTTTCGAGCGATCAGCTTTTGGCGCTTGAAGTGTTATGGACTCCACAAGCGGAAGGGGATGTTCTGACTCGCGATGATATGGTCGCTGAATATCCAAATCTGAAGATGGTCTAGACAAAGTAGTTTGGACATCGACAGGCGGGAATTTCTCCCGCCTTTTTCATGTCTATAGCGATTCTAAGTGAGTTGTGAAGTAGGGAGGGTTGTGAAGAAGTGGGGAGTGGGGAGTGGGGTGTTGCTTGCGTTTTGCTTCCTTACTCCCTACCCCCCACCCCCCACTCTTTCTAATTTTTGCGACTCAAATAGGATCGCTATATGAAAGTGAATCCACGCTCCGGAAGATATAAAGAAATATGTAGAATTGCAGATATAGTAATCACCAAATTACGGCAACCTTCACAAAGTCTAGGTCGTTGAGAATCAGTCTGATAATAAAAGAACTCCCAGACGATTGATCCATCGCACATGGGTGTGCGTTCCATCCGTTCGCTTAACTCATCCGCCTGCTGCCCCGGACATGCCTAGCTTCCAGAACCTGCGTCAAACTTCTTCATGGGCTGTATTTAACCAAGTTGGAAGCTTGCTTCGTCACCTGGTTAGCCCGACTGCGATCGTTTACACAGAAGCCGAATTTCCGCAAATCTCTGGGCGCTTTGTGCTAGTGGCTTCTCCAGAGTTTAGTGCGCTGATCCTTGGAACGCCGATCGATCCAGAACAGTGCAGCTTAGAAATTATTTTTGCTCCAGATACGATCGCGGATTTTCTAGATACGTTGAGCGTTACAGTTCCTTTTACTTTGCAAGAGAACAAAAGCGATCGACAAAGTGAATTCACGCTGAAACTGATCGAAGTCTTGTCGCAATCGCCGCTCGAATCGGCTCACCAAATTGAGCAAGAACGGCTTTTAATCCAGGTTACAACGCTGATTCGACACAGCTTGAATCTGCCTGTGATTCTCGAAACTGCGGTGCATCAAGTCCGGGAATTTCTGAACGCCGATCGCTTAATTATCTATCAGTTCAATTTTCCCGCGCCGTCTTGTGCGATCGATATCGAAATGCCTCCGATTACCGAAGCAACGCATAATTTAGATGGCATTACGTATGAGTCTCGCAGTAGCGATCGGATTCCGTCGATTCTGAATGTAATTAGCGAATATAGTGCTGCCAGTCTGAAACGATTACAGAAGAAACAGCGCGAATCGATCACTTGGGGAACGAATGGACAAAACGCTTCTGAGCCGTCAACGGTTGCAGCATTATTAAAGCACTCTCCAAATGATATTCAAGCTGAATTCGTTACCCCGATCGTGGTGCAAGATGAACTTTGGGGATTGCTGATCGTGCATCAGTGCGAATTTCCGCGACAGTGGCACGATCGAGAAAAAGTATTGCTCCAGAGAATTGCAGAACATTTAGCGATCGCGATTTATCAAGCAAAACTCTACAGCGAACTACAACAGCAAAAAAACACATTAGAGCAACGAATTATCGATCGCACTCAAGAACTTCGAGATACGTTAATTGCGGCTCAGTCTGCGAATCGGACAAAATCGGAATTTTTAGCAACAATGAGCCATGAACTACGATCGCCGCTAACTACGATTATCGGAATGGCTTCGACTCTGTTGCGATCGCTAGAGACAAACTACAAAATCACTCCGCAGAAACAGCAAGAATACCTGCAAACAATTCAAGAACGAGGCGAACACTTGCTGGCATTGATTAACGACATTTTAGATTTGTCAGAAGTCGAAGCAGGAAGAATGGTTCTGCAAATTCAAAGATTTTCGCTGGCAGAACTCGCTGAACAAACCTGTCAAATTCTTCAGGACAAAGCGGATCGAAAACAAGTCGATCTAATCTTGGAACTCTTGCCCGATCGCGCTCATAATTTCACGTTCCAAGCCGATCCTCAACGAGTTCAGCAAATTTGTCTTAATCTGTTGAGTAATGCGATCAAGTTCACCCCTGCTCGTGGACGAGTGACGATGCGAGTTCGAGTCAGCGGCGATACGGCAATTCTTCAAGTCGAAGATACAGGAATCGGCATTCCCGACCATCAGCGATCGTTTCTATTTCAAATGTTTCGGCAATTGGATGCCTCTTATGATCGAAAATACGAAGGAACCGGATTAGGACTGGCACTGACGAAACAATTAGTAGAGCTACACGGCGGCTCGATCGAGGTTGATTCCACAGTCGGAGTCGGCTCAAAATTCACGGTATTCCTACCGATGCAAACTATTTCTGCGATCGAACACGCTAGGCGAGGATAGATTTTGGCATTTGAGGCTAAAATTTGGAAATGTCAACCCCCTTACACGTTAATTTTTCGATGCAATCCACTGCCACGATCGCGGAGTTAGAGTCACTAGAGCAAGTTGGCGCAACGATTCGATCGCTTCAGATTGATCACGATCGTCCAGTCCTGGTAATCATTGGCGGCGCGAGTAAGTTAAGCCCAGCCGATTATGAACTGGTGCAACAAGTTTTTGAATCGGTCTTAGCCCCGATCGCAGAGCAGTGGAAAGCCGCAGTCGTGGACGGTGGAACAGATGCAGGCGTGATGCGGTTAATGGGACATGCACGAGAACAAATTGCAGGCACGTTTCCGCTGATTGGTGTGACTCCGATCGAGCTTGCAATTTTACCGGGCGAGGAGTCTTCCTCTGAATCAGCGGCTCCGTTAGAACCGCATCATTCCCATTTTTTGCTGGTTCCGGGTTCAGATTGGGGGGATGAATCGCATTGGATGGCAGCCACCGCGACCGAAATTGCTAAAAGTGCGCCTTCGGTTACGGTGCTGGTTAATGGTGGAGACATCACCTGGAGAGACGCACTGAAAAACGTAGAGCAATTACGTCCGTTACTGGTGATTGATGGCAGCGGAAGAACGGCAAATATTCTGGCAGCGGGATTACGCGGGGAGCCGACCGACGATCGAGCGATTCCGCTGATTGAATCGGGATTGGTGCAATCGATCGAGTTAACCGATTTGGAACAGTTGAGAACTGCGATCGAGAGAATTTTTCAGAAGGATGATTAAACTTCTTGCGTAATGCTGTGACGAAGTGCGATCAAAAGAATTCTTCAATGGAATCGTTAAATCTCTTGCGTAATGCTGTAACGAAGCGCGATCGAAAGAATTCTTCAATGGAGTCGTTAAATCTCTTGCGTGATGCCGTGGCGAATAGAATTCGCGGGTTAACAGCCAGAGCATCTTGAGTCCGTGAAGCGCTCAATCCTGGAGGAGGGTTTCCCTCCGTAGGGAATTGAGTAAGAAGACGGACTTTGTTTGTATAGCCGCACACTTCAGTGTGTCGGGCTTGAGAGATTCATGCCAGCAGTCTACTGACTCAACCAAGCGATCGCTTGTCGAATCCAAGCTTCTGCATCTCCCGATTTAGACAGTGCGGTGTTTTGTCCGACCGTTTGAAGCGCTTGAGTAATTTCTTGATCCGTATAGCCCAGGGCTAACAACGTCATTTCCACATCTTCGAGAATGTTCGCAGCGGGACCTGCGCCTGGAGTGACCACAATGCCCGACTGTTGCCGCCATTCGGATAGCTTCGTCTTGAGTTCCAGTGCAATTCGTTCGGCAGTCTTCGCACCGACACCCGGAGTTCGAGACAATAAGCGCGTATTGCCAGAGACGATCGCTTGCACCAAGTCTTGCAAACCGAGCGTATCTAACAATGCCACACCGAGTTGAGGTCCGATGCCACTGACGCTGATTAACTGTCGAAATAAATCGCGTTCTGCGGCTGAACCGAATCCGAACAAAGTCACTTGGTCTTCTCGCATATTCAAATGCGTAAAAATCTGGGCTTCTTCCCCTTCGGATGGAAGCGATTGCAGGAGGCGCGGCACGACCTGTAAATCATAGCCAATCTGATTCACCTCTAGCGTTAAGGTGACGCGATTGTTGTTCTTCTGAATCGATGCGATCGTGCCTTTGAGATAACCAATCATGACTTTATTCTAGCGAAAGCCGAAGTATTGTAGCCCTTCTAGAATCCCTGCTGCACAGTGAGCTTTTGCTAAATAATGATTCGGAGTCGGATGATCACGATGCCAAGACAATAATTCTGGCTGTGCATTTCCGACAATAATTCCAAGCTCTGAACCTGCTGCAAATAGAGCAATATCGTTCCCAGAATCGCCACAGGCGATCGTCTGATCTGGCGCAAATCCTAAAGTTTGTCGCACGAAAGTTAGTGCTGATCCTTTATTGGCATGACGCGGCAAAATGTCTAAATCGCGTCCACTGCTGTAAATCAGTTGGACATCAAGATCTTGTTGTTTGAGCAATGTTTCCAACTGTGGAAGCACCCAGAGCGCGGCATCTTCAGTCAGAAAGAAACTGACTTTGAAAGCGCTTTGTTCAGAATCCGCTTGAGGAACCAGATCAGAAAAATGAGCCGTAACGGACATGACGCGATCGCGGTTCCATCCTGCGGTTAATTTCTGCTGCCACGCCGGATCAGGTGTTCCATCCAGGCTTGAATAAATTGCTGTTCCGACCGAAGCAATGAGTAAATCTGGCTCAAACAATGGAGCTTCCGTTGCGAGTTCTTGATACCGAATCAGCGATCGACCTGTGGAATAGACAATTTTGCTGCCTGTTTCTCTCGCTTGTAATAACCACTCATTTAATTGCTCATGGGCAAAATCGTCTCCGACCAGCGTATGGTCTAGATCTGTGACAAACAGAATTCGCGTCACTCTATCACCTCCAAGTGTCCTATCTGAGTTTAGATCTCGATCGGAAAAATTACGTGATCCCCAAGATTGACCTGAATCGCGATGTGAAATCCAAATTTCTTATAGCAAAATTCGATTTGTTGGGATTCGGTCTTCTAGAATCATTGAACTGGCTGGATTTTTTTTATGGTGATTGACTTCGGGCGAGAAATTTGTGGCATTTTGCCGACCTCGGAAACACGAGAATGGCTGGTTACAAATGGTATTGGCGGTTTTGCTTCTGGAACGATCGCGGGTCTTCTCACTCGGCGTTATCACGGATTATTAGTTGCAGCTTTGAAACCGCCACTCGATCGCACTTTACTAACCACGAAACTCGACGAATCAGTTCGCTACGGTGAAGATGTTTATCCGCTGAGTACCAATCGCTGGGCAGATGGGATTGTCGGACCGCATGGCTATCGCCAGATTGAGCGCTTTTTTCTAGATGGAACGGTTCCAGTTTGGCGCTATGCTTGCAGCGATGCTCTTTTAGAAAAACGAATCTGGATGCAGCAAGGTGAGAATACAACCTATGTGCATTATCAATTACAACGAGCAACACAACCGTTAACGCTAACCTTCAAAGCATTTATTAACTATCGCGATTATCACGGTAGTACTTCGGGAAATGGTTGGCAGATGGAAACTGATGAAGTCGATCATGGATTACAAGTTTCTGCCTATCCTGAAGCGACACCCTTTTATCTATTCTGTCGGGGCGCAACGTTAACTCCAGTGCACGATTGGTACTATGGATTCGATTTAGCGATCGAGCGAGAAAGAGGACTCAGCGATCGAGAAGATCACTTACACATTGCAACCTTCCAAGCCACCTTATATCCAGGTCAATCGCTCACTTTTGTGACCAGCACCGAAGCGAATCCGAATTTAGATGGAGAAACAGCACTCCGATCGCAGCGAAATCACGAGCAGCGATTATTCGATTGTTGGAGACTCGATCGAGTCAAACAAGTCGAAACGGCTCCTACTTGGATTCGCCAATTAGTGCTCGCCGCAGATCAATTCATTGTCAGTCGCCCACCGAACGGTAAAACCATCATTGCGGGTTATCCCTGGTTCAGTGATTGGGGACGCGATACGATGATTAGCTTAACTGGATTAACGCTTGCAACTGGACGGGTAGAAATTGCTCGATCGGTTCTCTACACGTTCGCTCAATATCTTGATCAAGGAATGCTTCCCAATCGTTTTCCTGATGGAGAAGCGATTCCCGAATACAATACCGTTGATGCTACCTTATGGTATTTCATTGCGATTCTCGATTATTACAATGCGACTGATGATCATGATGTTCTCGATGATTTGTTTCCAATGTTGTCAGAAATTATCGATTGTCATTGTCGCGGAACTCGCTACAACATTCATTTAGATTCCGCAGATGGATTACTCTATGCAGGCGAACCGGGAACTCAATTAACCTGGATGGATGCCAAAGTCGGAGATTGGGTTGTGACTCCTCGAATTGGAAAGCCGATCGAAGTGAATGCACTTTGGTATAACGCACTCCGAATCATTGCAAAATTCGCTCGTCGTATCGGCAAACCTTACCGCGAATATGATGCAATGGCAGAACGAGTTCTTGCCCGATTTGAACGCTTCTGGAATCCAGACACAGGCTATTGTTTCGATGTCCTCGATACGCCAGAGGGAAATGATGCCTCGTTGCGTCCGAATCAGATTTTTACAGTGTCGCTGCCAGAAAGTCCACTCACTCAAAATCAGCAAAAAGGTGTCGTAGATGCGTGTTCTCGATCGCTGCTCACGTCTTATGGATTACGATCGCTTGATCCACGTAATCCAAACTATCGAGGACGCTACGAAGGCAATCCCCTTCAACGCGATGGCGCTTATCACCAGGGAACGGTTTGGGGTTGGTTGATTGGTGCTTATGCGATCGCACATCATCGAGTTTACGGCGATCCAGCGAAAGCCAGAGAATTTCTTGAACCAATGGCAAATCATCTCCGCGCACAAGGCTTAGGCAGTCTCGGTGAAATTTTCGATGGAGATGCACCGATGATGCCGCATGGCTGTACCGCACAGGCTTGGACAGTTGCAGAGGTATTGAGGGCTTGGATGCTGATTAGTTAAGTTTCGGTTGATCGGATCTGCTCGATCATTAATTGATAAAATTCTTCGATCGAGGGAGCCGTTACAGCTTGCTTCAGAATTTCCTTCATCACTTTCCCATCCCACGAAGCATTCAATGCTTCAGGAATTTCTGAAGGAACCGAGCCAAATCGAGCTTCTAGAACAGTCACAATGTCCTCGCGGGCAAATTCTACTCGTTGTAAGCGGGCAATACTCCCTTGATATGTATATCCCATCGCTTGCTCTGCCTCAAAACGATTCAATTCTGCTTTGTACTCTAAGTCTAATCTAGACGGAAGCGACATCATACGATCGAGAAGATCCGCAATCTGAATCACATCGTTTCTTTGATATCCAATCTGATACAGTCGTTTCACCAAAACCAACTTCCACTGCAATCGCATGGAAAAATCTTGTGTTGTTGTCTGAGTTTTCAAGTGCGCCATCACGAGCGAGGCGAAAGGGTTGCGACTTTGCTCTAGTTCTTCCCATCGGTCTATATAGTCGAGGAGTTTGACGATTGGAAACCGAAGACTCAATTGGCAGCCCCACTTCTCATATCTATACTCTTGAGGATTCCAATTCGGATTGTTATCGCCTAAAACTGCGAGACTAACAGCCTGTTGATCGTAGCGGTCAAAGATTCGATAATGGTAAGAGAACATTCGTTTGGCAAACCCAGCATCGACTTGGCTTTGAATCTCTAAATGGATGAGCAGCCAAGTTTCTTTGCCATCAAGCAACCAAACCTTAATCAGCTTGTCAACGTACCGCTTGCTTACCTCAGATTCTTTTGCAAGTTGAGCAAGTTCTTGGTCAAGGAATGTGAATCCTTTCTGCCTGTCGATATCAGCGTGAATTTGGGGAAAGAAGAATTCTAGAAAGTCATAAAGATACTGCTCTACGCTTCCCTTCCAAGCTGCATCATAATCTGCTCGAACTTCAGCCACATGTTAGACCCAGAGTGATTTAGTGCGATTGTACCTTAGCGTACTTGTTTAACGCTCATCGATCTTTGGGAAAGCTCTCAACAATAAAACAGGCGCTACCCAGTCGTAACAAGAAAAACTGCGCTTATGATTGAGATTCCGCTCACTCAGCAGTCACATCACCAGAGGAATGATTGAACTCTTAGGAACGCTTGCCGCGATCGCACTTCTTGATAGCATCAATCCGAATGCGATGGCGGTACAAATTTATCTCCTCACTACGCCAAGACCGATTCCGAGATCGATCGCGTTTATCTTTGGTGATTTTCTCGCGGCTTGGATCGCTGGAATGCTGATTGCGCTTGATATAATGCAATTCATCTCGAATTTCTCCGATCGCTAATTTGAAGCCACCGTACTATTCGACTCTTCAAACACCGATTGCCAAGCTGCATAACCCTGAGCACTCAAGTGAATTCCGTCCGTGGTGTACTCTGACAGAATTTGCCCATCGTAATCCACAAATTGAGAGAACAAATCGAGATACGATGCCCCAGACTGTTTCGCGATCGCTTTTAGTTGCTGATTGATTCCCGCAATTTGCTCATTCGGAATTCGGGGCGATCGGGTCGGTAAAATCGACTGCACAATAATTTTCGCGTTCGGGTGCATTGCTTGAAGCTGCGTAATAATTCGCTGAATGTTCCAAACGATTTCGGTCTCGCTGGCTCCCATTTTCAAATCATTTACACCTGCCATCACATAAATCTCAGACGGTCGTGTAGTTGCCAAAGCTGGAAGTCGCGCCAAAATATTCCAGGTCGTATCACCGGAAATCCCTTGATTGAGCCAGATTTGAGAAGATCTTAATCGATCGACGGGATACCACAAACTGAGCGAATCACCGAGCATAACGGAAAGATCTCGATCGCTATTGCGTCCCGATACCGCTCTCGCTTCCATTGCTAACAGTTTTCGCCATTGTTCGTAAGTTGGTTGGGCAGTTGTGTCCTGCCAAGCTTCTCGAAAACTATCACTGGGCAATCGAGTGTAGAGCTTGCCGACTCGTAGAGCAGATAAACGCTGGAGATAGAGTTGCCCTCCAGATTGCGGCGATCGACGATCGGAAGCGGTTGACACTGAAAATTCAGGCATGGCGATCGATTCGGATGGTGCGATCGCTTGCGGCACTGGACTAAGCGTAAAAAGTGACAGATTTGGCAAAGTAGCTTGGGGAAAAGCGACTGGAGCCGGGAACAGTTCGAGATGAGAAGCGGTCAGAGGGGAAAACGCTGACGCTAATGCAGACGCAACAGCGACAGTGAAGGCTGTAGAGGATGACATAAACGATCGGATAAGGGCTATTTATCCTTAACGTGACAAATATTACACAGTCAGGATCGTTTCGCAATCCTCAGACAGATTTTTGTCTAAATTTCTCTCTATCTTGAGCAAGAAATCCTACAACAGCCCTCGATATCGAATAAACACCAGCATCACCGCCCAAGATCCCAACGCCACTTTGATCGCGACTAAGATGTTCAAAATCGGCAGCATTCCGCCGCTGAATAACTCTCCTAGCTGTCCATGCGGCAATTCATAGCCTGCTAAAGTCACGATCGACAAAACAATAAACACTAACACCGAGACTTTCTCCCAAGTTGCTGCTTTCCATCGTTGGTAGACTTGCTGCATCCATTCGGGTGAAGAAGTCATCGCCACCAGCCCGATCGCGGTTCCTCCTGCAACTCCCGCTGCAAATCCACCTCCCGGACTGAGATGCCCCCGGATCGCTAATTCAATTCCCACCAATGCAGCAATCGTCGCTCCCAATCGCGCCAATAGAATGGTGGTTTCATCGGTAAACTGTCGCACGTGACCTAATGGACGCTCATTTGCGAGTAGATAGCTTGCGCCCATAATTGCGATCGTAAACACAATCACTTCAAAAATCGTGTCGTACAGCCGATTCCGCAGAATAATTCCAGAGACAACATTCGGGACACCACTATCTTTGAGCACAGCATCTACGATCGAATAC
Source organism: Leptolyngbya sp. AN10 (assembly GCF_050565645.1). Classification (NCBI taxonomy): domain Bacteria; kingdom Bacillati; phylum Cyanobacteriota; class Cyanophyceae; order Leptolyngbyales; family Leptolyngbyaceae; genus Leptolyngbya; species Leptolyngbya sp. AN10. The sequence goes on along the minus strand of NZ_JBNXVP010000029.1, from coordinate 16,982 downwards.
GGTAGCTCTGGCATTGGATCAACGAGCAACACCATTTTGAAAAAGAACACAACTCCCGCAGCAATGTAAATCCAGATCATGAATGCGCCTCCAATTGAGATGGATTTAGATAGCTCACATCGGTTTCGCTAAGTTCAGGTTGCAGAATTTCGTACAGTCGGCGTAGTCGAGTTGTGGTGTGATAGGTTGTCGATCGTACACAAGTGGCATGAATTTCTTCGTTGATCAATCCTGTTTGTAAGCTTTCATGATCGGCATATACTACCAATTCAACTCGTAAATGCCACGGTTTAAAGATTCTGCGGAATTTTTCAGCTACGTCCTGAAACAGTGGATCTGATTCGGTTTCTCTCACAATACCGAGACGAAACACTAACGACGATCGTACTGCAACCGCGTACAGCGCCACGGCTAATAATGTTCCAACTAATGCCTCAGTTAATGCAACATCCGCTGCACCAAGTACGGTATAAACCAGAGCCGAAACTGCTCCCAAAACGCCTCGAATCACCAGCGCATGATAGGGATTAACTTGAAATACGAGCATCGAAGCCGCGATCGGTAACAATGCTGTCATTACATAGATGTAACTATCCATCAGCATTCCTCCGAGCAATCTCGCAACTTGCAACAATCTGCCGACTCGAACAGTTTGCTAATACATATCCCAGCATCGTATTCCACAGTGCTAAAGATAAAATTGCTAAGAGCAACAATGGGAACTCTCTGGGACGTTGTAGCAATAAGCCGAAGATAATCGCGATCGAGCCTAAAGTATCCGATACCGATAGATTGTGCAGCTTGAATAACACCGATCGTGTTCCTAACAAAAACGATGTTCCCCAAAACCAAAAGATCAATCCCACTCCAATACAGGCATAGCTTAATAGATTGATCATGCGTCCCCCAATTGCTTCAAAATATGCGCTAACAACATAAAGCCAGCATTACCCACAGTTAGAATAATCACGCCAACGACACCGATCATCCAGTCATCCCGCAGCACTGAAACCAAGAGAATCATGACTGCTGCCTTTGTAGAAACACTCGACAGTGCCAACATCGTCTGCCAGATGTCTTCATCTTTCCAGGCTTGATAGATTGGGATCAACATTGCCGCAATCATCGCAAACAGAACAATGTTTAGAATCATGATTTCTTCCTCGGTGTGACGTGATGCACTTCGTACCAACCTTCATCGAGATAGTTCAGCACAGTAGTTTTGGGCGTAAAGGTAATCAAGAAAATATCGAGAAAAATCAGTCCTCGCGATCGACCCGTTTTCACCCGCTCCATGACGATTTCTTCTTCGGTGTGCGGAGTCACCATGAGTTCGATCGCTTCTTTGTAGGCTTGCGGAATTGCTAAAAGAATCGTTCCCAGCGATCGTAATAAGCTCTTTAATCGTTCTGGCGGAGTGGAAGGACGGGGGAGAATGAGCGCGATCGCAACTCCAATCAAAATGTTCAACCATCCAAAATTCGCAGTCAGTAGCAACCAAATCGTCATTCTGAGAATAAAGTGCCCAATCATGCAAATGCCCTCCAGAACCAAAACAGCAGAATCATGGTCAAGCTCATCATTCCAACCAAATGCTCAAAGTACTCCAACGTTCGAGGGAGTTTCACATTCAATCGCTTGAAGATTGCTAAGTAAGCGATCCAACCGAGGAAAATTGTGATCAATGGTTTTGCAATGTTCTTCCAACTGTAAGCTTCGTAGTACACCACGTTTGCGACAACTAAACCACCCAGTAATAGTGCGATCGCTGCCCAAAATCCTTTCCGAAGCGGTTTCGCCTCAGTGAGTTTCGCGTGTGGCAGAAAGATAAACTTTGCAAACGAAATCGAAGTTCCGAATGCTGCAATATTCATTCCGATTACTTGCCAGGGTAAAAGGTTTTCCATTGTTAACACTTTTGCCCCGAAACCTGATAGTAAAGGAAACCCAGAGATCGAGAAACTTGCGATCGCTAACGCAATCCAGATCGATCGAGGCATCGCTTGTTGTTGCAATTCCTTCAAATTCCGAGTTGACAACGTTCCCGTAATCAGAAAGAGCGAAGATTTCACCAGTCCATGAGTAAGTGCATAGAAGCCTCCAACCTCCGGAGCAGCTAGGATAAATCCCAACTGTGAAACCGTGTGAAATGCCAGAATCCGCTTCGTATCTTTCTCAAACACTGCATAAAACACACCGAGTAACGCTGTTCCAACTCCGAAAATTCTCACGATCGGATCAACTTCTTCAAGAAACAGCGCACATCGAACCAACGGCAATACAGCAGCTTTCACCACCACACCAGACATTAATGCTGAAACTGGCGACTCCGATTCCGAGTGGGTCATCGGCAACCATAATCCAGATGCAAAAATCCCACCTTTGATCAACAATCCTAAAAATATCAGTGCCAATGCTTCTGGAGGTGAGCCGCGAAGTCCTGCAAAATCAAAGGAATGATGCGTTTGATAAACCAGTACTGCTCCAACAAGGTAGAACAGCATGGCAATGTTGCTGATAAAGAGATAGCGCAATCCGACCCAAATTGCTCGATCGCTGCGTGGATAAGCAATCAGCAAAAACGATGCAATACTCAGAACTTCTAGCGCGACATATAAGCTAATAAAGTCTGAACAAGCTAATGCCGCATTAACACTGCCATGTAATATCAACGTTTGAGCATAAAAGAACGTTGTCTTATTCGTATTCCAGCAGTAGAGCAGAACCGCGATCGTCACCAGCGCATTCGTGATAATAAAGAACGCCGCCAGCGGATCAAGCACCAAGCTGACTCCAAAGTGATTCAGCAATCTCAATGTGAGCGAATCGCCTGATACAAAAAGCTGAATCGCATACGCCGCCGAAAATAATGCTCCAATCAATGCCAGTACTCGATCGAGTCTGGGTATAAGATAGATCATGAAGCCCACCACAAACGGGAAGGCAATCCAAATCAAGGTTAGATTTATCATAGGTAGTTACGGTGTATTGCTTTTCTCGATTTCGCTCACTTCTAGCGTGGGATTGTTCTGTGACAGCTTCATCACGCCCACCAGCATCAACGCCTGAATCGAGAGACCAATTACGATCGCAGTTAAGATCACTGCTTGCGGAACTGGATCAGCATACGCCCCTTTTGGCTCTCCTGCCACGATCGGGGTAAACATTCCTCCCCGTGCTGCAACGACGATGTAATACGCAATCACTCCACTACTCATCACATCCATTGAAATGATTTTCATGATCAGGTTCTTTTTCAGAATGATGCCGAAAAACCCAATCAGAATCGTGGCAAACACAAAGGCTTCTAGCACAGTTTCCTTCCCCAACAGCGTTTATACGGCAAGACATGACAAGATGAACGAACCTGTTCCCAATGAAACGAAGGTCGCTAGAACTCCATAGCTTTGATAGATTTATATCAATCTTAAACTGTCAGCTATGAGTTATCATACCTAACCGTCATGTTCGACACTATTTGCTTTTTAGCTGCGATTCTATAGAGTGTAAGCAATAATTAAGCGCGGTTAGCAAGCCAGCTTTCTAAATCTTGCAAATTTGAAAAGTCGAGCAAAGCATCGGCAAGAAATTCGAGTTGTTCGATCGATAAGCTGTTAATCTGCGATCGTACTTCTTCCGGTATTTCTCCAAGTCGCCGAGCTAAGAGCCGAAGAATCAAAGCCCTCTGTCCCTCCTGTTGTCCCACTTGCCGTCCCTCTTGTCTTCCCTGTTGGCGGGTCACTTGCTCCCATTCTAGAAATGCCTGTGAAAACGCCATAAGTTCCTCCTGTTGAGAAAAGCCTTCAATTTCACCTAGCTCAATTTTAACTTTCCAATTCGCTAAAATCTGTAGAATGTTGTTTCGACGTGGATGATTTCGAGGGAGTGCCAACACTTCCCGAATTGCTTGTTGTTGGGTTCCGTCTCGTCCAAGAATTCTTAACCAAAGGGGTTCTTCGGTTTCTGGGAGTTGGTCGATTGCGACGATCGCAGTTCTAAACAGCTTCGGTAAAAAGAAGATGCCTGGAAGCCAGTCTGAATTGATTTGTCCTGCAACTTCTTGAATGACAGGCTGATTCGTTGTCGCTGCTAAAATCCAGAGTTGGGGTAATTCTGCGTCAGGAAGGGAACGATTTTCGGATTTGGCTTTGCGTCGATCGTCTTCTTGGAGCCAGAACAATTTAAGCAAACACGATCGCAGTTCTGCCCGTCGTGGAGCATTGCGATACGGTTCAAGTAAGCATGAGGTTTGAATCATTCGTCCCAAAATACCTAAATCGTCGATCGAGCTTGTCTGATTTGGCGCGAAATAGATGTCAACAAACTTCGATTCGCCTGGAATTTCGTACTGCCGCTTGACCTCGCCGAGTGGGGCTAAAAACTCCTCCAAGTATTGTTTCGATAGCTGGTCAAAAGGAATCTGAGACATGGCGAATCACAAAGCAATAGAACAAATCTATCTCAAGAGCGTTTATTTTTTCTTTGGCAAAGCTCTATTGATAGTTTTGTTGCCACGGACGTATCAATGAGTGATTTTTTTTCGGTACTGGAGCAGTTTTCTCGATCGCGAATTTTAGTGATCGGGGAAGCAATGCTCGATCGCTATCTTCACGGTGGCGCAACTCGCTTATGTCAAGAGACTCCGGCTCCCGTGGTGACTGTCTCTCGGACGATCGACCAGCCTGGAGGAGCCGCGAATACCGCGATGAATCTGCAAAGTTTGGGTGCAGAAGTGACACTGCTCTCGGTTGTGGGTGAGGATTCGGAGGGAATACGGCTACGACAAGTGATGCCGGGAATTCAAGGAATTGTCACCGCAAGCGATCGAACAACGCTAACGAAACAGCGGATCATGGATGGCGATCGCTTATTACTCCGATTTGATCAAGGAACAATTGAAGCACTAAGTATAGAGCTAGAAAATAAGCTCATTACTAAACTGAGAACACAGTGGAATGATTATGACGCAATCATCATTTCAGATTATGGTTATGGAATCTTAACCGATCTCATGATCAACACAGTTCACCAACTTCAGCGACATCAGCCAAAGGTGCTTGTTGTTGATGCTAAAAATTTGGCGAAATATCAATACTTAAACGTCACCGCAGTTAAACCAAATTATCAGCAAACATTGAATCTACTCGATCAAATCGAAGAGATTCACGTTTCTAGAATTCAATATGTGAAGCGTAATGCAGAGCAAATTTTAGAGAGAACCGGAGCGAAAATCGTTGCAGCAACACTCGATCGAGAAGGTGTGATTTTGCTGCAACGCGATCGCGCTCCGTATCAAATTCGAGTAAATCCGGCTTGTCCGACTCAAACGATCGGAGCAGGTGACACATTCACGGCAGCCTTCTCGATCGCATTAACAATGACGGATAATCCAACGATCGCGGCAGAAATCGCAGCAGCAGCAGCGGCGATCGTGGTACAAAAACCGGGAACGGCTCGCTGTACCCTCAAAGAACTTCAATCAACGTTTAACCATGTCCTGGAACCAAGCTAAAAACCTACTCTGCATTCGACTGGATACGATCGGCGATGTGTTGATGACGACTCCAGCCTTTCGAGCGCTGAAAGATTCTGTACCCGATCGACGATTAACCTTACTCACTTCATCAGCAGGAAATGCGATCGCGTCTTTGATTCCCGAAATCGACCATACGATCGTTTATGATTCTCCCTGGCTCAAAGCCACTGCACCACGAGAATCTCCTAAACCTGAATACGAAATGATCGAGTTGCTAAAACAACACCAATTTGATGGTGCGATCGTTTTCACTGTGTTTAGTCAAAACCCATTACCGTCTGCATTCTTGTGCTACATGGCAGAAATTCCGCTGAGATTAGCGCACTGCCACGAGAATCCTTATCAATTGCTCACCGATTGGATTAAAGATCCAGAACCCGATCGCGGAATTCGTCATGAAGTTCAACGTCAACTCGATTTAGTGGCTGAAATTGGCGCAACCACTGAGAATCAGAGGCTCTCAATTCGGATTGAACAGAAAGATCGCGATCGCGTTTCGCAAATTCTCAGTTCGTTAAACTTACCAAAACAATGGACAGTCATTCACACCGGGGCAACGGCTCCATCGCGACGTTACTCGATCGAACAATTCGCGATCGTGGCAGATCAATTAATCCTCGAACATGACTGTGCTGTGATCTTCACCGGAAGCACGCTTGAACTCGATATCGTGGCGCAGATTCAATCCAGAATGTTGGCAAAAGCTCACTCCTTAGTCTGTCAATTGAGCTTGAGTGAATTAACCGCATTGATAGAACTTGCACCCGTTTTGATCACAAACAATACAGCTCCAGCGCATCTTGCAGCAGCAGTTGGTACTCCAGTCGTTGATTTATACGCCTTGACTAATCCACAACACACACCTTGGCAAGTTTCGCATCGATTGTTATTTCAAGACGTGCCTTGTAAGTACTGTTATAAAAGTATTTGCCCAGAAGGACATCATCATTGTTTAGCGAAAGTTGCTCCAGAAACGGTTGTCAAAGCAGCGTGTGAATTGCTTGAAGAAACGGCACAACCCTTAGAAATTTCGGCATAAAACTTATTCTTAAAAGTGTCTATTCCTTCGGGCACTTTTTGATTATCACTTCTGGCAGATGGGTAACTTCAAAACAAATTGATACTCTCTAGTTGTGAGCTAAAAAAATTTAGGAGAAACTGATTATGAATCTTATCGCTTGGATTATCTTAGGTCTGATTGCAGGTGCGATCGCGAAAGCAATTTATCCCGGCAACCAAGGCGGCGGCATTCTTGGAACGCTCCTTTTAGGGATTGTTGGTGCATTTATTGGTGGTAGCCTCTACACCTTTTTAACGACAGGGGCATTGAATTTGACTGCTGCTTCCTTGAGCTTTGGTGGGATCTTGATCGCAATTTTGGGTGCAATTGTCGCAATCTTTATTTGGGGTCTGTTAACTCGTAGTGCAGCCTAGTTCATGACCATCAACGACAAAAGCTTTCTCTAAGATTTGATCTAGAGAAAGCTTTTGTGTCATTTGAGCGATTTAATTGTGTTCAGACTGGTTTTTGATTTACTCTCCCTTCGGTTTCGCTTTATTCACTCGCAATTGTCGCCCCATCCATTCCGCGCCGTCTAATTCAGCGATCGCGGCATCTTCCTGGGCATCTTGTTCCATCTCAACGAACGCAAAGCCCCGCATTCGTCCTGTTTCTCGATCGGTTGGAAGCACTACGCGCTTCACATCACCATATTCAGCGAATACGGTTTTCAGGTCGTCTACGGTCGCTTGGTAAGAAAGATTTCCAATGTAAATGGTCATGGGAATATCCGAAACGAAGAGCAAATCTGGATTTGGTTAACGATCGTGCCTCAGAACTTTTCTCATGCTGCCATGCTCAAAGGAGCGATTTCAGAATTAGAACTGTCTTGAGGATCGAATTGTCAGTAATCCACTCTGATCATCTCTTGTTTCACACCATTAATTTTGTTTTGCTGACTACATCTTCATAAAAAGATTCAATTTTGTGTATTAATTTTTTCGAGTTTCGGCTTAATTTGCAGGTTTGAAGGGTCGATCGAGGGGCTGTCCAAGTTAATCGCTTCTGACTCGGACAGCACACCAGTTTAGTATTTGAACAGTCCTACGCCCTGAACTCTATATCCAGTGGGTTCCAGGATTTTCTGAGCGGCTTGCTTTCCAGAAATCGTCGCGCCTTCCATACTGTCGATATAATCCTGCTGCGTATAGCTGCCAGCGAGGAAGAAATTGTCGATCGGTGTTTTCTGCGAAGGTCGATAGGGGTCTTTTCCAGGTTCTTCACGGTACAGCGATTGTGCAAGTTTCACGACGTTGTACCAGGTCATATTCAATTCCCGCGATGAAGGGAAAAGGTCATGAATTTGCTTTAGAGCGTGTTTCGCAATGTCTTCGTTGCTCATGGGAACAAACGGATCGCCCGGTGTGAGAACGACTTGCATGAGTGAGCCTTGTCCCTCCCGGTAATAGTCTTTCGGGCTGGTCAGTGCTAAATCTGCAAAACAAGAGAAATCAGCATCGGAACTGTACAGCAAGTTGTCCATTCCTGCGGCGTGTTCCACTTGTTTTCGAGCTTCGGGATCGTTCATCTCCGTGACCCAGCCATCAAACCGCATTTGAACGGTTGCCACCGGAACGGCTTCGAGCTTGTAAATGTTGTCAAATTCTTTGATACTGCGCCATTCTTGCGGCAATAATCGTTGAATTCCGGGCACATCACACGCTGCAAGATAGATATCAGCGGTAACAATTTCTTCAGTCTCGCCGTTGGCGATCGCCAACCCCGTCACTTTCGTATGCTCACCCTCACCTTCAAACAAAATCCGGCGAGTCTGTCTACGAGTGTGAATCTTGGCTCCTCTAGCTTCGATGTAATCTACGATCGGTTTATGCAAATATTCCGCAGGCGATCCAGAGAGCATATTCAATCGAGATGCTTCTGTTTTCGCGGCAAACATCATAAAAATCGTCAACATACACCGAGCAGAGATATTCTCAGTGTCGATAAAGCCCAGAGCCAACGCGATCGGGTCCCACATTTTTTTGAGACTATTCTGCGATCCGCCATGACTGCGAAACCAATCGGCAAAGCTCACATCATCGAGCGCACGAATCATTTTCATTGCGACATCGTAGTTCACCAAGCCAGGAACGATCGGACTTGTACCGAGCGCGATCGCATTTTGCAATTTGTCCTGAATCGTTAACTGTCCGGTCGTAAAAAACGCCTTCAATCCATGAAACGGCGCACCGAGTAGAAACCGGAAATCGAGCTTGCCCAATTCTCCACCGCGATTCACAAAGGTGTGAACGTGCTCTTTCGGCAGCAATTCCTCGTAAGCTCCAACTTTTTCCATCAGAGCGAACAAATTCGCGTAATTGTTGAAGAAAACGTGCAAACCCATTTCGATATGGTTGCCCTCGGAATCGATCCAACTTCCGACCTTGCCACCCACAAACGATCGAGCTTCAAAGATTTCGACTTCGTGACCCGCATCGACTAATTCCACAGCGGCGGCTAAACCTGCCAATCCCGCTCCAACGATCGCAACACGCATTCTACAAACCTACATTTCGCGACTTTCTTAAGAAATTTTAACGCCCTTGTGTGCGCGAAAACCGAAATCGAGGCATTCTAACGGGGTCGATTTTGTTCCAGGTTGTCATGATAAAAGGCTTGAGAGGGTTGCTGCTTGGATTGCTCGTAGGCTGTACGCCGCTTCCGACTCGAATTATTGAATATACGCCTCCGCGTCCAGTTGATCCGACTCCTTACGAGAAAAAAGGCTATGTTTCGGGCATTCCTGCCGATCGATTACCGCCAAAATCTGAGATCAAAGTGCCTCGAACAGTGGTGGCAAAACCTGGTCAAAAACTATCTGAGAATGATTTGAGTACTTTACTGAGTCAAGCGGAAGATAAAGCGATCAGTGCGGAGAATTTAGCGCGATCGGCTCAGTCAAAAGACGATTGGAGTTTGGTGATCGATCGATGGAAATTAGCGATCGAGATTCTCAAACCTGCGGCTCAAATTCCTCGTGTACGTCAAGCTCTCACAGAGTATGAGCGGAATTTGTCACAGGCGCAGATCCAAGCGAAAACGAATCCTCGGCAGTTAGATGTGAGTGAGCGATCGACTAGCAATGGAATTCCGTTAATGGTGAAATCTCCTTCTCCGTCCCCGTCTCCATCGCCTTCAGCATCGCCTTCAGCTTCACCCTCACCGGAATCTAAATCAAATTGATCTGACGTAGAGACGCGAATACGCAATGGTTTCGATCGCGTCCCTACCTAGATTTGGTTGGGGGATGTTTGAGAAGGATAAAAAGCGGCTTTGCTGCGTTGCCAGTCCGCCCGGAAATGAATCTCCGGGCGGGTGAATGCGATGAACGACTACCTTCAAAACCCCTTCTTAGATCAACGAGTGAGAAGGCAAGCCATCAATGCTCACCTGATTGTTATCTTTCCAATATTTTTCCAATCCTTGTTTGCCCTTCTTAGCCGCCCAATCGATCAACGTATCTCGATCGCTCACAAAGTCATACAGCGGAACTCCGCCGCCACAAGAAGTCGAAACCGATTCAATCTGGAGCAGGATAATTTGGCGCGTTCCTGGAACTGGCTCGAACATCGGATAAAGTGCGTCCCATTTCTCATCACACGGACGAATCACGTAACCCGTTCCATACAACCTCAAGATCACAGGCTTGCCTTCAAAGCTGCAAAACATAATCGTCATGCGACCGTTTTCGAGCAGATGAGCACTGGTTTCATTACCGCTTCCAGTGAGATCGAGATAAGCCGCCGTCTGATGATCCAACACTCGAAACGAATTGATGCCCTTTGGAGAAACATTAATTCGTCCCTCGATCGGAGCCGTTGCCGTGAAAAAGAGGTGTTGTTTCTCGATAAATTGCTGGAGTGAATCTGTCAATGCCGGGTAGAACTTTGCCATGTTGAGCATGATTTACAATGAGCGGTTCAAAACTTAGCATTCTTTTAGTTTCGTAAACCGCTCATTGTTACCTTTTTTAGTAACCGCTTATTTCATGCCCGGTAGCAGTAATCGCTTGCTTAAAGGTCTCTTCCGAAGCCTTCGCTTCTACGGTCACGGTTTTCTGTTCTAGATCAATGTCTACTTTCGCATCGGGTTCGTGCGTCAGAATCGTTTCTTTGATGTCTTCTGCCGCTTCAGGACTGTCCAGGGTAGGAACGTGTAGTTTTAATGCCATAACGATCGACTCATAACAACACTTTCATGCTGGTTCGATCCCCGTAGACTTCACCCCCGCTAGAGATAGATTTTGTTACAGAACCTAAAGATTTACTCGTGTTCTAACTGTTTCCAGCGCTGCTGCAAGTCCTGGATCGTATAAACCGCCCGAAACTTCAAGCCCTGCTGTTGATAAAATTCCGCTCCGCCTTGTTGTCGATCGACCAAAGAAATTACTTCCTCAACTCGATAGCCCGCATCGCGTAACCGCTCAACTGCTTTCATCGCAGATTGTCCCGTCGTAACCACATCTTCTAAAACGACCACGGGACTGCCTTCAGGCAAAGTTAATCCTTCAATATAAGCCTGCGTTCCGTGTCCCTTCGCTTCTTTGCGAACAATCAATGCTGCAATCGATCGACCTTCATAAGCGGCGACGACACTGGTTGCCGTCACGATCGGATCAGCGCCCAAAGTTAATCCCGCGACTGCCACTGTTTCCGAATCGATTAGAGCCAGCAAGACTCGTCCCACCGCTAACGCGCCTTGAGGATGGAGCGTCACTTGTTTTCCATTGATGTAATACGTGCTGCGCTGTCCAGACGACAACAGAAAATCGCCTTCTCGATATGCGCCTAAACAGAATAAATCGAGGAGTCGATCGCGCACTTCATCAATATCCGCAGTTGCCCAGGGAAATGATTTGGCATCAAACTTAGTCACATTGGTCATATCAGGGCAAACTAATGAATATTACGTGGCAAAAAGTATAGATTTGGTTAAATTCGTCACATCGTTCACGAAATATACGGAGACGATTAGAAGAATTGCCGATCTCGCTGTCACCCTTTAGCCAATCATTGAGGATAAAGACTATGGGCGCTAGGATCAAGAGCCTCATCTGCACATTTGGATTAAGTGCAGTATCGAGTTTGATTGCGATGTCCGCAACGGCACAAGAATCAACCTCTCCCGTGTTTCGACCCCGCGAAACGATTCCGAACGAAGTCAATCGAACTTTCTTCGGTGCACCGGGTGAATTCTCCGATCGTAATCCATTACGCAATACTCAAACGATTTTGGGGACTCCCTACGGATTCCCCGAAAATCAAATTTCTCGCGATGGTGAACGCTTGCATCGTCTGTACACGGATTTATTGAATCAGCAAGTTTCGAGCGATCCCCTGATTCGGACGGCTGATTTGCCAAACCCGTTTAATCTCTCGGTGCAAACCTTGCCTGATGCGGGAAATCGGGTGATGGGAAGCGAATTCTCGATCGAGCAATCCTTAGAGCCGCAATTTCCGGTGCAACCCGCGCGTCCGACTCAGCTGTTGCCGCAGCGGTTTTAGTGGGGAGTGGGGAGTGGGGAGATCACGGAGCAGATTTTCTCCCTACCCCCTACACCCCACCTCTTACCAAATCCAGGGTGCAGGAGTTGAACCCGCCTAAGGCGAATTATGAGTTCGCTGCCTAAACCGCTCGGCCAACCCTGGGACTTAGCCGTATTGTAGCTGAGAATTTTCCTTTTATTGCCTCGCCCAAAAATCAATTCTGAGGTCTGCTCAAATCGGATTTTGCAGCATACAATTGCTGATGTAAGTCCCATTTTGCTCGATCGCTCATGAAAATCAATTCCACCGTTGCCCTGACGTTTACCCTGCTCGTTCTCATGCTTGGAGCAGGCGTATTGACCGGAACATGGGGGTTTGCAATGGGGCGACAAGCACTCAAAGGGATCACACAACCGGATTCGCGCCCAACGAAAGGGGGAGCCGCTAAAAGCACCAGTGTGCGCGAAGACATCGTTCTACTAAAAGAAGAAGATGTCCTCAAAACAGTGAGAGAGCGAACGAACTCTGGTGGACGTGGAGCTTCACCGAGTCCCAGTCCTTCTCCATCAGCAAAACCAGATCAAACCAAAACTGATGCGGCTCCCACGAGTGCGAAATTACCCATGACGACTCAAACGAATGGAGTTGCAATGGATGTCACCGGGATTCGTAGACAGGGGGAATTTCTGCTGTTGGATGTGGCATTGAGAAATAACAGTGAACAGCCTGTGAAATTTCTCTACAGCTTTCTAAATGTCACCGATGATAAAGGGCGCTTGATTGTGGCAGATACAACGGGCTTGCCTCCGGAGTTGCCCTCAAAAAGCGATCGCTTTACGGGGACAATCAGCATTCCGAATTCGATGCTCGATGATGCTCAACGAATTTCATTGCAACTCAGCGACTATCCCGATCAAAAACTCCAACTGAAGATGGCAGACATTCCCATCAAATAACGTTAAACTCAGTTTCTCAGGCGATGTTCCTACTTTGATGGCTCAATGACTGCCCCCATTCCGCTTGTACTAGCAGCGGTTCCGATCCAGGATCTAACCTTTGCCGATATCGGATTGCGATTTCTGTCGGTGCTGTTGCTGATTGCAATTAACGCATTCTTTGTAACGGCAGAATTCTCGATCGTATCAGTTCGCCGCTCTCGAATTAATCAATTAGTCGATGCGGGTGATATCCAAGCTCGAACAGTTCAATCGCTTCAGCAAAGTATCGATCGATTACTTTCGACTACGCAGCTTGGAATTACCTTATCCAGTTTGGCACTCGGCTGGATTGGCGAATCGACGATGGCAACCGTGATTTCTTACTGGTTTGCTCAATTGCCGTTCCCGGATGGATTGGTTCAACCGATTTCACATACAGCTTCAACTGCGATCGCGTTTTTAATGATCGCTTACTTACAGATCGTATTGGGTGAACTGTGCCCAAAGTCATTGGCGCTTCTATATTCGGAAGAGATCGCGCGATTTTTAGGACCGTTTAGTTTAGCGATCGCTCGATTTTTCAATCCGTTCATTTGGGTATTGAATCAATCCACTCGCTTACTGTTGCGATTCATCGGAGTTCAATATACGGGACAAGGCTGGTATAACCAAGTCACACCCGAAGAATTGCAGCTAATCATTGCTACTTCATCGGAATCGAGCGGACTGGAACAAGAAGAACGCGAACTGCTGAGTAATGTCTTTGAGTTTGGGGAAGTCTCAGCCGAATCGGTGATGATCCGACGACCCAGCATGATTACTTTACCGATCGATGCCACTGTTCGAGATTTGCTCGTGGAAGTTGCCGAAAGCGGTCACTCTCGATTTCCGGTGATTGGGGAATCGATCGATGATATTTGTGGCTTAGTGCATTTAAAGGAATTAGCAGAACCTTTAGTCCAAGGCACATTAGAAATGGATAGTCCAATCAAGTCTTGGATTCATCCAGCCCGGTTTGTGCCCGAATACACGAGTTTAGGGGAATTGCTCACATTGATGCAGCGCGATCGACAACACATGGTCATGGTTGTGGACGAATTCGGAGGCACAGCAGGGTTAGTGACGATTCAGGATTTGGTTACGCAAATTATTGGCGATCCGCCTGAATCTGAAAGCGATCCAGACCTCGAAATTCAGAAAGTCGATGAGAATACGTTTTTGATTCAGGCGCAGTTGGATGTCGAAGAAATTAACGATCGCCTTGATCTCGATCTCCCCGTCACCGATGAGTATCAGACCCTCGGCGGTTTCTTGTTCTATCAATGGCAAAAGATTCCGCACAAAGGCGAAACCCTGCAATATGCCAACTATGAACTAACAGTCGTTTCCGCAGAAGGACCGAGACTACACGAAATCCGGGTACATCGAATCGAAACCCCAGACATGATTGATGAACTCTCTAAGAAGGATTAACCCGCATGAGAGGCTGTCCATATTCCACAGGCTGTCCATTCTGCACAAGAATTTCAACAATCTCGCCAGACACTTCCGCCTCGATCTCGTTCATCACCTTCATCGCTTCAATAATGCAAACCACTTGCCCTTTCTGAATGCGATTACCCACATCAGCAAAAGGCGGCTCATCCGGTGAAGGCGATCGATAGAAGGTTCCGACGATCGGAGAAACCACATCGGTCAATTTACGATCGTTGATCGGAGCCGCGCTCGGTGTTTCCGGTTTCACAGGTTCCGGAGGCGGTGCGATCGTCGGTTGCGGAACGGGAACAGGCGCAACGGGAGCCATCTCCATCCGCGAACCTCTTCTAACCGTCAACTCAAAATCGTCTGCTTTTAACGTTAATTCCGAAATATCTGTTTGATTTAACGCCGTTAATAATTCACGCAGTTCAGTCAGATCTAAGGGCACAGTTTTTATACTCCTCAAAAATCGGGGTCGAGATCAGAAATGATGAGAAGTTTCTGATCTCAAGCTCATTATTCTTTTTCGCGACCTAAATAGGTATCGTTGCGGGTATCCACTTTGATTTTTTCCCCGATCGTGATGAACAACGGAACCATCACCTGCGCTCCTGTTTCCACGATCGCGGGTTTCGTTCCACCCGTTGCTGTATCGCCCTTCACGCCTGGATCAGTTTGGGTCACTTCGAGCACGACTGAGTTGGGCAACTCCACTTCTAAAACTTGCTCATTCCAGCGGACGACGTTCACTTCCATGCCTTCTTTGAGGTACTTTACGCGATCGCCAATTTGCGCCGCACTCAAGCGACCTTCATCATACGTTTCCATATCCATAAACACGTACTCCTCACCTTCTTTGTAGGTGTGTTGCATCGTGCTTTTTTCGAGCGTGGCTTGGGGGACAGTCTCCCCTGCCCGGAACGTTTTTTCAACCACGTTGCCGTTTTGAGCATTTTTTAGCTTGGTGCGAACGAACGCAGAACCCTTACCGGGCTTGACGTGCAAGAACTCGACCACGCGCCAGACTGAGCCATCTAGCTCGATACTGACACCGGGACGAAAATCATTACTGGAAATCATGACTTTAACTACTTGATTGGGGAGAACATTCGGCACTTCATTTTACCGTTGCATGACCGCTTTTTATCGCTCCCCAACGTGGGACAATCAAAGCGGGCTGACTGATCTCTAGGTTTTAAGCTGTATGTCTTTTTGTAATGTTTCCTTCAAACGCTCTGTCCTGGGGCTGGTCTGTGTAATTGTCCTACTGATTGGGTTCGCGTCTCCTGTGTATGCGCTCCCTCAAGGCAATGCGATCAAAGATCCAAAAGCGCTATTGAGATATGCGTTACCGATCGACAATCCCGAAATCCGTCAAGTGCAATCAAGTATTGAAGATATTTCTGCTCAACTGAGAGCGAATCGCCGTTGGGGTGCGGTGACTTCGGATCTCAATCGTGCCGATCGCATTTTGTTAACGAAAAGCGACAAGATTTTGGCGAGTGTGGTAGACGATCGTAAATCTGAAGCTGAACAGTTGATCGAACAGCTAAAAACTGGAATCGCAGAATTGACCGAGATTGCGGCAGCAAAGGATAAATCGAAAACCCTCGAAAAACGGGCGGAACTACTTGATAAGGTAGGCACGATCGAAGAAGCAATGGTGACGGGATTTCCGTATGAAGTGCCTGCCGAATATAGCAATCTCCCGCAGTTAAAAGGACGCGCTACGATCGCTGCTAAAACTTCAAAGGGCGATTTAACGATCGTGGTCGATGGCTTTAGCGCTCCTGTGACGGCTGGTAACTTCGTCGATCTCGTTCAACGCGGTTTCTACAACGGTTTACCCTTCACTCGCGCTGAAGATTCCTATGTGCTACAAATCGGTGATCCTCCTGGAAAAGAGGTCGGATTCATCGATCCCAAAACGAACAAATACCGAGCCATTCCGCTCGAAGTTCTAGTCAAAGGCGATAAAGTCCCGACTTATGGAATCACGTTAGAAGATGCCGGACGCTATCTTGAAGAGCCTGTGTTGCCTTTTTCTTCTTATGGTGCATTAGCCTTAGCCCGTCCTGACTTTGATGCGAACGGCGGATCGTCTCAGTTCTTCTTCTTCTTATTTGAGCCAGAGTTAACGCCTGCGGGTGCGAATCTGCTCGATGGGCGCTATTCGATTTTCGGATTCGTCACTGAAGGCGCGGACGTGTTGGGACAATTGAAAGCGGGAGATACGATCGAGTCGATGAAGGTCGTAGACGGTTTAGAAAATCTCGTCGAACCGAAAGACGCTTAATCGGCGGCACTACAAGAATTGCACTTGTCCTTTCATCTCTTCGGGTGAAAGGATTTCGTGTATTAACCCAAGTTGCGGGTTAGGCAAGCCAGAGAAACTTTGTATCGATGAGCGCAAAGAAACCAGCGCAGCGATTGCTGCGCGTCTGGTGTAGAGCATTGCGCTTTACGTGCGAGCATTGCGCTTT
>NZ_JBNXVP010000028.1:0-93243 GCF_050565645.1 Leptolyngbya sp. AN10 | reverse complement strand
GTAAAGCGCAATGCTCGCACGTAAAGCGCAATGCTCTACACCAGACGCGCAGCAATCGCTGCGCTGGTTTCTTTGCGCTCATCGATACAAAGTTTCTCTGGCTTGCCTAACCCGCAACTTGGGTTAGTAGAGACTTCTGGGACTGATGACTTTGAATACGTTCGTGCGTTTTATCGAAAGAACGGTTACGACGAGGAAGCGAGAATTCGAGAATTTTACTGTGCAGGAGCCGACAAAATCATTTTTCGTAAGGCACTTCCTCAGCGATCGCAAAATAAGCTAATCGCAGCAGCGCGGAAAGCGAAACAGGAGATTGCAGAAGGTCTATCGATGCCAATGGACTACGAGCAGCTATAAGGGCTGCTTAATCAGAATTTGCAAGGCGCTCTAGGTTCCGTTTCGCTCGTCGATCGTCAAGCCATTGCTGGAGAATGACGGCAGCGGCTCTACGATCGATCACTCCCCTATTTTTCCGCAGCGAAATCCCATCCGCAATCATCGATTGTTCCGCCTGATAGCTCGTTAATCGCTCGTCTACATAGTCGATCGGTAACGATAATGCTTTGGAAATCGTTTCTCCAAATTTTTGCACGTGAATGGCTTGTTTCCCGATCGAGCCATCCATTGAATAGGGCAGTCCGAGCACGAGAATTTCGACATTGCGATCGAGGACAATTTGACGCAAATCCTCGATCGTCTGTGGGTAAGATTTGCGCGTAATCGTGGTCAGTCCGGTTGCAATTAATCCAGTTCCGTCACAGCCTGCAACGCCGATGCGTTTTTTTCCCACATCTAGCCCCAGGGCTGCAACTCTTTCCATTAGCAGCAGGGATCTTCGCTAGGGGGTTCTTGTGCTGCTTTCATCAACTCTTGAACGGTTGGTTTATCCGTTTCTTGAGCTTTCTGATCGGGTGTAGGAAGTTTGACCGATTTCAGCATCGAGATTCGTCCCGGTACTGGTTTACGAGCGGGTTGGAGGTTTTGCAGCATTTCTGCGAGTTGCAGACCTTCCGCGATCGATTTTGTCTCTCGAACTTTGTGCCAGACAGAACGAGACATCAAGAGCGTGTGACCAATGCGATCGGCTCCGATGCTGTCGAGATATGCCTCGCGTTCGGGCTGATAATCTGGGGATGCCATCTGTAAGGATTGGGCGGGAAGATCCTGCATGATCCGCGCCATCTGTGCCATCAGTTCGGGATAGAGCCAGGTGTAGGCTGGATTCACCGTCAGATGGGCGATGTGAGGCTGTGAACCGTCGCGGCATAAGTGCAGTTGGAAATACCCGATCGCTGCTTTTCGTTGCGGTTCAAATACATAGCCGCTTACAACTTCGGTGCGGGTGAGGACTTGTTTTGCCCATTCGACCAGGCTACCGAAGACGCTGGTTTTGAAATCTTGAACGTGTCGATCGAACACTTGCCTTACTAGAGGCGGCATTGCCATCGTATCGAGTTGATACAGCAATTGGGCATCGGCGTTACTGACCGGAAGCAAATTCGGCAGATCGGGTTCTCGTTCTGCAAGTTCTTGAAGTTGCTCAGGGGAAATTGCCCAGTAGGTCATATTCGCCAAAGGCTGAAACCCGTTGTGGCGGTAGAGATCTAGAGCGGCTTTATCGTTGACATCGATTTCGAGAACCCAAGTACGCGCTTGCCAGATTCGTTCGAGACAGAAACGGATTAGCAGCGAACCGAGATCGACCTTGGTTAGAACCTGGGCTTCGGTGTCGTCGGATTTGACAACCGCTGGAGCTACGACGACTCGATCGACGCGCCAAGTGCTGCGAGTGCGGTTGAACGGCGACACCTGAATCATGCCTTGAATCCGTTGATTCACCTCGGCAACGTGGACACAGGGGAGGTTCTGAACGGGATTCGGTAACAGGCTCAGAAGCTTCATCACGCCGAACCAGTGACGAATCGAGACGCTCTTTTCGCGCACAGCAGAACAATGCGGCAATTCATGTTCTGGAGTTTGCTGCGTCAGTTGGTCGATCGCGTCTAAATCCCGGTATTGGACGGGACGGACGAGGGCATTAGAAGTCTGAGGAAGTCGAGGCATAGTGATGAAGGCAGCAGTTCAACCCCAGAGTAAGAATTGAGCGACGGTTTTGGGGTCAACCTTAAGGGGTATTCGTTTAAGGTTGATTGACCGATTGCAGCCCAACGGCAGAGAGTTTCTGATTGGCATCGGTGGGTCGGATGAGAACCACGGGAGTCTGTTCGTTGGCGTTGCCTGCGGGATTCGTAATGAGTGCCTGCTTGAGCAATGCCGTCGAGACACCTTGAGACGCTGCTAATATTTTAACTGCTTTCAAGTCGTTGACATCGACAATTGCCGCAGAAAGTCCTGTTTCTCGATAAATCTTATCCACCACTTCTTGAGAGTTTTCGGGTCCTAAGACGATGAATTGGTCATACGGCGGAATCGTTCCGGTGACATCATCGATTAATCGCGCTTGTTCGCCTGCGAGTTGGTAGAACACGCCTTTTCGACCGAAGAGTTTCGCGATCGAGCCAATGATAAACGCGCCCAACACTCGAACAGATCCTTCGATGTTGATGAGAGTCTGCATTCCGCAAGCGGTCGCCAAACTGGAAGTCGGATGGAACATATAGCAGAGACGAGTCGCCAACCAGCCCGGTTTGATTTCGCGCGGATCGTGATAGCGCCCTTGCATGATTGCGACTGGAGATTCCCCGATCGTGACAATGTCACCCGGTTGCGCGTGAGGCATGACGTACCGTTTCACCACGCTAACGGGATCATCTAAGTGAGTGAGCAAATGCGTTTTGATCGGCAGGATGTCGGAATTGGTTGCGGGTCGCCAGCGTTTGGATTCTTCAACGGATGGAAATTTCAGCGGCACGATGACATGGCGGACTTTGGGCTTCCAGCCTTGGGAACCGTAGGCAACATAATTTAATTGAATCCAAGCGACTTTTAACTGGCTGAGATCGGGACCTTCGATTTCGACAATGACTTCGAGCGGATCACGCGCTTTTAGCTTGACGACGCGCCCTTCCCAGTAGCCGTCTTCTCGACTGTCAGCATCTTTGAAGCGAGGAATGATGCGAGTTTTGACGGTGATATGGTCGAGACTGCCACCTGAAAGAAGTTTGACATCGGCATCCATTCGGGGAGTCATGACTTCTAGGTTGCGAGCTAGATTTTGTAGCTCTAGCTGTCCGGCTAAGACATAGCGTTGCGGCTCATACACTGCCAATTCCCATTTGCCGGACGTGAGTTCTAGCGTGTGGGTGGGGCGCTGCCGATATTGAGCTTCGAGCAGCAACATCACCAGTAAAACAAATCCAACACTGCTTCCGAGTATGGCGATGAGTATGGTCACAAAAGTCTCCTTGGGTCGTTGCCTGAAAAAGATATACGGCAGAGCGTCGATCGTCAACTGGTTTTTCAGATTAACGCTCTATCACTTTGGCTGAACGAGATTCATTAGGGCGATTTCTCGTCCACAACTTCTTCTGAATCCAGTCATAGCGGCATAGAAAAACCTGGTTCAGCTATTCTCTGATAAGGAAGAAGGATAAGCGTTAAAATTTTCCTAGTGCTGCAATCCATTAGACTAGACACGATGGCTATCTCTCAGAAGATTCAACTCTCTTTAGCGTTACAAAATTCTGAATTCGATGCAGAAGATTTAGAAGTCCTGACGCAACAGCTTTACAGTCAAATCGGAGAAATTGCCGAAGAAGTCGATCGTGTTTATCTTCCCTTAGATCCGTCTTTACCGAAAGAGCTTGCACCCAAAGGAGACAAACCTGAACCTGGGCTTTTTGATCTGAAGATCACGTTTAGCAGCCTTGAGACGTTGGTGAAATGGTTGTATCAACGCCTCTTTGGAACACCAACTGAATATTCGATCGAGTACGAAGGCTTAAAGCTGTCTGTCAAGGGAGACAAAGCAGGAACTTTGGATGAAACTTTGGATAGCGCAAGACGGTTTATGGCTGAGGTTGAGGCGCTAAAGAAAGTAAAGCATGACGAGTAAACGGGTGGCGCTCCTGATTGGGGTGAGTGAGTACGGGGATGGCTATGATCCGCTCCCAGGTGTTGTGCGGGATGTGGAAGAGATGCAGCGCGTGTTGCAGGAACGGGGCGAATTTACGATCGAGCCTCCCTTACTCAATCCTGATCCTCAACAAATGCGGGAAAAGATCGATCGCTTTTTTGCCAGCAGTGCTTCCAAGGAAGATGTGTTGCTGCTCTATTTTTCTGGGCATGGCGCATTAGACCGGAATGCGGGAAAGGATCTTTTTCTCACGACTTGCCAAACTCGGAAAGAACAGAATCACTTGGTTGAAGCAACGGCGATCGAGGCAAGTTTCCTGCACCGTCATATGCAAAATAGTCGATCGCGCAAAATCATTGTGATTCTGGATTGCTGCTTTAGCGGCGCGTTTGCGAATTTGTTGAAGAAAGGCGATGACCTCGTTGCTTTTGAGCGGTTGAGCGTCCGGGGCAGCGTTGTTTTAGCGTCTTCTAGCCCAAATGAGGTTTCTTATCAACCGAAAGGAAGTGCGATTGAGGAGCGTCCGTTGTCGCTCTACACGCGATTTTTAATTGAGGGAATGGAGGGTTTGGCGCAGCAGCAGAAGCGGGAATGGATTGTGGCTCAAGATTTGCATGAGTATGCGGTGCGAAAGATTCAGACGGAATATGCTGCGGCAACTCCGCCCAAAATTATTGTGGCAGAAGAGGAAGGGTATCGGCTGCCTATCGTTCGTGCGCCCAAGGCAGATCCGCAAATCGAATACCGTCAATTTGTCGATTCATTGCTGCAAGAACTCGATCGAGATCCGAATTTCGATGGTGAAATTGATCCAGATTCTCTCGATCGCGATCGTCTGGAAATTGAACGAGAACATCTAGGAATTTCCTCAGAGATTGCCGCTCAAATCGAGGCAGAACTTCAGGCACCGTTTCAATCGCGGGCAGAGAAGCGCAAGCGGTATGAGCGATCGCTGCAAATGGCTTTGAAAAATTTTCCCTTTAGCGATCGCGCTCGCAAACAACTCAAGGAAATTCAGGAGCGTCTTAGTTTGACGGATGCGGATGTAGCGGCGATCGAAGCGCGGTTAGTTCCTCAAGCGTCGCAAGTCGTTGAATTGATCACGCCTCCACAACCTATTGAACCCGAAACGACGAAAGCAGTGATTGCGCCTCAATATCAAAAGCTAGAGGAGTATTTGAGCAAGGGGCAATGGAAAGAGGCAGATGATGAGACTTACCGATTGATGATTACTGCTGTTGGAAAGGAGGAGGGTGACTGGTTCGCGAGAGAAGAGTTGCTAAGTTTTCCTTGTGAAGTGTTAAAAGCGATCAATGGTCTATGGGTGAAATATAGTAATGGTCACTTTGGCTTCAGCATACAAAAGGAAATCTATCTGGAGTGCGGTGGCGTTCTGGATGGGCAGCAGCATCAGGAAGCGTGGGACAAATTCTGTCACGCAAATGGCTGGAAAGTGAACAATAAGTATGTTGATGTAGCTCATAGCACTTCTTCGCCACGGGGACACTTCCCCACATCCCGTTGGGTTTTGGGTGGTTTTGTTTGGGGTTGGGTTCTCTTCTCTCGCATTGAGGCTTGTAAAGCGAATGTAAGAATCTATAAACCTTCCAAGCGGTCTTAAAGATCTATCTTTAGCTTCAAACCCTGTAAGACGCGAGAACACGATCGCAATAGCCAGGTTTAAAAATGCGAGGAGAGCGATGTATTTCGCGATATTGCATTGATCGATCGTCATTGCGAACAAAGCGCGATCGTGCCGTAAATTTGATAAGTTTGAAAGCGTAGAGCGTTCAGTGAAAAAGCGATGAGTGCTGCTGTCACGACAAAGCAATATGTTGAAGAACGTGAAGGAAGTTACCGAATTTTAGGAAAGCGCGTCTCTCTGGATTCGATCGTTTATGCTTTCTTAGGAGGAGCGTCACCTGAAAGTATTGCTCAATCATTTCCGGTACTGACGCTAGAAGAGATCTACGGAGCGATTACCTTCTACCTTGCGAATCGAAATACGATCGATGCCTACTTGGTAGAAGGGCAAAAAATATTTGAAACGTTGCGGCAGCAATCGAAAGAAACAAATTCCTTGCTTTATCAGAAGCTATATAACGCTCAAGCAAGTGAATCATGAAGATTCTTTTTCAAGCGGATGCCGATCTCAATCAAGCGATCGTTACAGGAGTTTTAAGGCTTGAGCCAGCCCTAGATTTCCAATCAGCAAACGTAGCAGATTTAGCCAGCCTGAGTGATTTAGAAGTTTTGTCATTCGCTGCACAGGAAGGTAGAGTTCTTGTTTCTCATGACCAAAGAACGATGCCAATACACTTTGCTGAGTTTACGACCACTCAAAATAGCTCAGGTGTACTTATTGTGTTGCAAAGTTTCCCGGTTCGTGAGGCGATAGGAGAACTGGTTCAACTTTGGCGGGAATCCGAGGCGGAAGATTGGACTAACCGCATTGCCTACTTACCGCTGTGAATGATGAGCTTGTAACAGTACGGAGAAGCATTATTCCAGCTATTCTCTAACGGGAATGACAGAAGAGGTTAAGGGGATTGACGAACTTTGCAGCGTCGTTCTTCGCGATCGCGATCGTGCCAAAACCATTCTTCATCGCTCCGAAGCTCTGCGGATTCGATTCGTGGGATTGCCCAAGTTAAGTATTCAGCGTGTCGATCGCAACCCAGCCATTTCCGTCCGAGTTGTTCCGCGACGACAGCGGTAGTTCCAGAACCGATGAACGGATCAAGAATGCGATCGCCTCTTTGAGAAGAAGCAAGCACAAATTTTCGGATTAATTCTTCAGGCTTTTGAGTTGGATGCGGTGTTTTCTCGTTCATTCCGTTGCAAGTGGTTGGAATTTCGATCACGTCACGGGGTTTGGCTCCTTTCGGATGGGGATGCCAAAGTTTGGATTTTCCGTTGCCGTATTGACTGGTTAAAGCTTGCGGATGTTCGGGGTACTTTAGGGTGTGATCATTGTAACGAGTGCGGATATTCTCAACAGAAAGCGTGAATTTTTTGGACTTACGAAAATGCAAAATGCTTTCGTGCGATCGACCCCAATCATTCGATAAGTTCGCTTTGTTTTTGTAGTGCCAAATCAGCCAGCGACAGCCTTGGAAAAACTCAGAAGCGGGGAGTTTTAGATCCGCCAAAATCTCTGAAAAGCCGCAGATATAAAACGTTCCAGTTGGCTTTAGAATTCGGGCAACTTGTTCGATCCATTGCATCGACCATTCAATGTACGATCGCTGTGATTCAAATGTATCCCACTCCGCTTTTTTCAAGTTGTAGGGAGGGTCGGAAAACACTAAATCGATCGACTCTGAAGGGAGGGATTTCAGCCATTCCACCGCGTCTCCGAGCCAAAGCTGACCGTTATCATGATCGTAGAAAAGATGAGGATTTTGATTGGAGTCGGTTGACGATTTAAGATGATCAATAGCTGAATCAAATTGCCGCATCTGTAACGGGAAAATTGGTGCATTAGCACTATATCTGATTGTTTCCTTTTTTTAGCTAAATATGCAATATTCTGTCCATCCACCGAGTGAATTTATCGCCGCGCATTCTGAAAAGTTATTGCCAGAATGGTCAGCCCCAATTCGCTCGATCGTGGTGGTTTTTCAGCCTGCCGATCGAGAACTGACTGAACGATGTTGGGAAACCGATTTTCAAAAACAAAAATTGCGATCGCAGTTCCTCGAATTCGGCTTCAAAGTGGCAGAATCGCTCAAAGATCATTTAGTTGAATTATTTGATCCAAAAACGGGATTTCCGGTTTTGTCGGAAGCAGGATCGTTGCGCTTGGATGATGTCGCAGTCGTGCGATCGACGCTTGGATATACGATCGCGCCTGTGGGGAATTGTTTAACGATCGTGCATCCAATGTGGGGAAGCGCCGTTTATCCTTCGATTTTGATGTCTTCAGCCGAAATGAGATTGGTGGAGGCGGCTGTAGCGGGTTTGCTCGAATGCCACCACTCTTTGAGAGGCTGAGGTAATTTAATCCAGTAGAGCGTCAGAACGACAGAATGATGCGCCTCGCGTCCAACGATTTCGACATTGTAAGACGGGCTATTTCGAGACGCTAAATCAACGATAAATCTGCGTCCAATTCGTCGCCAGCTTGGTTCTTTTCCGCGCCATTCGATCCGGCAGCAGGGATAGGGGAGTTGTTCTCGATCGAATAATCGGCAGCAAGGACCGATCACGCGATAGGTGAAATGACCACCGGGGCTGGTGAAGGTGTGCCCATGAGCGAATGGATGAGACATCGTGGACGAATTCAAATCATGGGCAGACATCACAATTAGTAGCCTTCTTCCTCGTATTCAGGTTGTTTTTGTTTCTGAGCTTTAGAAATCGCATTGAGATCGGGTAGAGGTTGACTCTCAGGCTCTTCCGTTTTCTCGATTTCTTCGGCGGTCGGCTCTGCCCAAGGATCTTCGTCGAGATTACCTGGTTCAAAGCTTTCTGGCGGCGCAGATGGCTCGATTTTGACTTCCTCGAATTCTACAGCGATCGCATCGTCGTCTGAATCGACATACGTACCGTCATATTCTTCGTCATCGTACTCAGGCGTATCGTCGGTTCTAGAGAGTCCCCAGTTTTCCGTCTCGCCGTCGTCCTCCCAATTTTCGTCGTCGTCTTCGTCGTTGTAGACGGGAGGTGGCGAATACACTTCCGCTTGCTGATAGCGTTGACGAGGTGGCTCTTCTGGGCGACGAAGTGGAATGGGTTCGGGTTCATCGTAATCTGATTCATCCGGGTCCCAAGTTTGCTCGATCGGTTCTTGAATCCGAGGACGCACTTCCATTGGAGTCGGTTGACCGGAAGGAAGTTGCTTATCCGGTTGAGCGGGTGCGAGATATTGAGCTTCTTCGCGCTCCCACGGGGCTTTGCCGATTCCCAAACGTTCCAGGACACCGACACTAAGCTGATTCATCCGATTCTCAGAACCTTCGATCACGATAATGCGATCGGTTCCGCTGCTCACAATTTCGGTAACAGGTAATTCGTAAGTGCTGACGACTTGATCGGGAATGAGGGGAAGCCCGATCGACGCGATCACCAAATTATCGAGTTTGCCTGTATCGATATTGAATCGGAAACCGCGCACTTTACCAAGCAGTTCTCCGTTCTCGGTAATTACTTCGCAGCCGATCAAATTGCTGTAGCTTTCCAGATCGATATCTTCGATCACGTCTTCGTCATCGACCAGGATCACATCCCCGATCTGGCGAATGCTGGAGAGCATCATGGGTTGAGCCGTGCCGTACAACAGATTCGGGCGCAAACTAAGGGCGACGACTTCCTGAGAGTCAATATCGACCCAAAGCTGACTCACCACGCCGAGCCGCTTTCCGTTGCTGCGAGTAATCACCTGAGTTCCAAGAAGGTCGGAGCGTTGGCGAAATTCTTCTGTCATTGAGTCCCGAATCCTATTGCTTACACTTTTTTCTAATTATCAAATCATATCGAGGATCGATCGATACGGAATGCCGAACGCTTTTCGCGGGTTAAACGCTCTGAGGCAGCTTAATTCCCAGAACTTGGGTGAAGGCTCCTCGCGCTTGTGTAACCCCGATCGTGCGCTGGGCTGATTCGATCATCGGTCGCCGCAAGCTGACCACAATAAATTGTGCTTGTTGTGCTTGCTGCTTGATCATTTTAGCTAATCGCTCCACGTTTGCTCCGTCAAGGAACATATCTACCTCATCGAATGCGTAAAACGGTGAGGGTCGATACCGCTGTAGCGCGAAAATGAAACTTAGCGCAGTAAGGGATTTTTCACCCCCAGACATGGAGGCTAATCGCTGAACTGGCTTGCCTTTCGGATGCGCGATTAAGTTCAAACCGCCGTTAAAGGGATCGTTCGGATCTTCAAGCTGAAGCCGTCCGTCTCCATCGGATAAGGTGGCAAAGATTTTTTGGAAGTTGATATCTACAGCTTCGTAGGCTTCCATAAAGGCGCGTTGTCTCAGCGTTGTAAAGTTCTCGATTCGCAGTAAAAGTTCGGTGCGTTCTTCTTGTAGCGTTTCGAGTTTCTCGGTGAGTTCGTCTAAACGGGCTTGAGTTCGATCGTATTCTTCCAATGCCAACATATTGACAGGTTCCATTGCCTGTAATCGTTTTTGCATCGATCGAATTTCGTGCTGAAGTTGTCCCAGATCGCGAGTGATCCCTTCAGGAATTTCAGGAATCGGATCGGGAAGTTCAGCACTTTGAGTCGCGAGTTGTGCCTGCTCGATTACAAGCTGTTCGCGACGGGCTTGGACGGTTTCATGATTTTGGTCGCGCTGCCAAATGTGCTGCTGGCGGCGATTCTGAAGTTCGCGTAGTTGTCGATCGACTGCATCGCGGTTGGTTCTTGCTTCGCCCAGTGTTTTATCCAGTTCTGCCATCTGATTTCGCAGTTCGGTTATCTGGGTATTCACGACGGTTTGTTGAGCCGAATTTTCTGATCCCTGTTGCAATTGAACTGTTTGTTGCGATCGCGCTTCTTGAATCCGAAGTTGTCCTTGCTCGATTTTTTCTTGCAGGCGTTGATAACGAGCTTCGAGATCGAGCGATCGCTGCTCAATCGCTCTAACTGCAAGTTCTTTTTCGCTGAGACTAGATTCTAGCGATCGTAATTCCGCTTGAATTTGCTGCCATTCGCTGTGACCTTGAGCCTGTTCAAGTTCAGCCAGATTTGTTCTTAATCGATCTAATTGCGTTTCTTGAGTGGGAATTTCAGAATCGAGAATTTGCAGCCGAGATTGAGCCGCAGACAGTTCTTGTTGGTTTTTCTCTAAAGCACCTGTAAGTTGAATTTGCTCAGTCTCAAACCGTTTAAGGTCTTTTTTGACTTGTTCAAGTTTGAGTTCTAATTCTCGATGCTGTTGGCGAGTTTCAGTTAGCGCTCTCGTGCGATCAGTATGTGCGATCGAAGCTTTCGCGATCGCGCCTTCACAATGACCAAGAATTTGATCAACCTCTTGCAATCGGCGGCGTAATGCAGCTAATTCTGGGGATTCTGCGGCGTGACCTGTCCCAAATCTCAACGACGATCGCTGCCCGCTACTTCCCCCGGTCATGGCTCCACTTGATTCAAGCAATTCCCCATCTAGGGTCACGATCCGATACTGCCCGATGTGTCTCCGAGCATCGTTTAGCGTTTCAAACACAACCGTTGTGCCGAACACATAAGCGAAGACATCGTGATAGCGCTCTTCAAACTCGATTAAATTGATGGCATAACCGATACAACCTTGCATCGATCGCATTGTGGCTCGATTTGGAATGTGCGGCGGATTGAGTTTGTTCAGCGGTAGAAATGTTGCACGTCCGGCGCGTCTTTGTTTGAGAATGTCGATCGCTGCTGCTGCGATCGCGTCATCTTCGACCACAATATTCGCTAATCTCGCGCCCGCTGCGGTTTCGAGAGCAAGCTGATAGCGCGAATCCACCTGTCCCAACTCTGCGACCAGTCCGCAAATTCCGGTCAATCCCATTTTGAGAATGACTTGTGAGGCTTGTGTTCCTTGCGCTTCTTGAACCGCTTGCGTTTGTGCTTCTAACTTATCTAATTTGCGCTGTTTATCCCGTTGTTCTTCGATTAATCGAGTTTGGGTTTGGCGTTGGATTTGTAATTCTTGTTCGACTTCTGAAAGTGCTACCGCTCCTGATTGAATTTGTACCATTGCAGTATTCAATCGCTCTGATAAATCGCTTTCTTCGATCTGTTTCTCATTCAATTGAGCCGTTGTTGTTCTGAGTGATTCCGTTTGCTCTTGAACTTTTTGACCGAGTTGGTTTGTTTTCTCTTGTAGTGCAGCTTGTTCTGTCCGCTGTGGCTCTAAAGATTTTGCCAGCGTATCGATGTGATGGTGTAACTGAGTTTGTTCTTGCACCCACGCATCCGCATTCGCAGCCGAAGCATTGGCTTCATCGCGTTTACGATCGAGCAATTCCCGCGCCTGATCCCGTTCTTGGGTCGCTCGAATTAGCTCTTGAGTCTCGATCGACTGTTTCTCCTGAATGAGTGCCGCTAAAGCTTGCTGATTTTCCTGAAGTTCTAGCTGATACTTACTCAGATTTTTGATCAGGTCTTCACTCGCTTTCTGTAAATCTTCTTGTTGCCGTTCGAGTTGACGCAATTCAGCTTCTCGTGTCGCGATCGTCGATTGCAAAGCGAGCAGTTCTTCTTCACCGAGCGATCGTACATGAGCATTGAGCCGTTCTAATTCAGCCTCGATCGTGCCGATTTGAATGTCGATCGCGGCAACTTGCTCAGTCAAATCCGCGATTTCTTTTTCGCCTGAGTGAATTTGTTCTTGTAATTTCCGAACGCCTTGAGCCGCTTGCTCGTAGCGAATCACGATTTCCCACTGTTCTTTTGCTTGAACTTCAGAGCGGAGTTTCTTATATTTCTCGGCTTTGATGCGATCTTGCGCTAATCGATCGCGCTGTTCGATCAATTCCCGTTCAACAATGTGAAATTTATCTTCTTGATCTTTGACCGCATCGAGTTTGTCTTTCGCTTGATTAATTTTACGATCGAACGATGCCACTCCCGCCAATTCATCAATAATCTCACGCCGTTCCCGCCCATTCATCGAAATGATTCGAGTGACATCCCCCTGAAGTACAACATTGTATCCTTCGGGATAAATTCTCATCCGTTCTAGCTGTTCATGTAATTCAGTTAGCGTACAAGGTTCACCATTAATGTAATAGTTCGACGTATATGTTCCTTGTTGTGTTACCCTTAGCTTCCGCGTCACGCTCCATTCTGCATTGGTCGAACCGTTTCCATTCCCATTCAATTCATAAACGGTATCCGGTTCATGACCATTACCATTTCCATTCGCCGGCTCATTCAGCGAGACATCTGCGTTTTCCTCATTCGGATTCGTCAACGCCTGAAGCAGATCTAACTCATCAGACAAATCAAACACCGTAGTTACGGCAGCTTCGACTGTCGATCGACCTTTTGTTGCCTGTGTATGGTTCACCAGATCGGGCAACCGTTCCGCCCGCATTCCCTTCGAGCCTGCCAAACCTAGACAGAACAACAACGCATCGAGCAGATTCGACTTTCCTGAGCCATTCGGTCCTGAAATCACAGTAAATCCAGGCAGCAACGGGATCGGCGTTGTGCCGCCAAAAGATTTGAAGTTAGTCAGTTCAACGCGCTTGACGTACACAGGGGTTCAGTAAAAATCAGTGTTTAGTGTAGCCTGGAATCCGACAACTGAACGACAATCATCGAGTTTCTAACATAGATAGCACACTTAGAACGTCTGATCTACAAAAAATTTGAGATTTTGGGTCGATTAGAATGTTGCGTTGCTTGAACATGACATAATGGCTCACCGATCGTGGAACAAGCCATGAAAGTTAAAGATGTCATCAAACAGTTAGAAGCAGATGGCTGGTATCTAGCTCGAACTAAAGGCAGTCACCGACAGTTCAAGCACTCAGAAAAATCAGGAACCGTTACCGTGTCGGGAAAACCTAGCGTTGATGTTCCGATTGGTACACTGAAAAGTATCTGGCGACAGGCACAAATTCAATCGATTGAACCTGAAGAGGAGCAAAACTAATGCGATATGCGATCGTTATTGAAAAGGGATTAACCAGCTATGGGGCTTATGTTCCCGATCTTCCAGGCTGTGTGGCAGTGGGTGAAACGATCGGGGAAGTCAGAGAACTCATCCAAGAAGCTATTGAGTTTCATCTCGAAGGACTTAAAGAAGATGGCTTACCTGTTCCTGAACCAATTTCTATCTGTGAGTATGTCGAAACTCATTAAAAAACGGACGAGGCAATCACCCCGCCCGTTCTTGAATTGAATTGAATTAAACTTACAAGATGTACAGCAGCAAAAACAGAATAATCCAGATAACATCCACAAAGTGCCAGTAAATTTCTGCGGCTTCAACTCCAAAATGCTTTTCGCTGTTGTAGTGATTTGGTTTTCTCGATCGCCAAAGTACCGCCAAAATCAGAATCAAACCAAAACAAACGTGCAGCCCGTGAAATCCAGTCAGAACATAAAATGTGCTGGCAAAAATGTTTGTTCTCAGCCCAAATTCTAGATGGAAGTACTCATAAAGCTGACCCGCTAAGAAGATTGCGCCCATCGCAGCGGTAATCGCAAACCACAGCCGCAAGCCTTTCACATCGTTCTTTTTAATTGCACTTTCAGCATTGTGGATCACAAAGCTACTGCTAATCAGAATCGCCGTGTTAATTCCAGGCAACAATAATTCCAACTTCGGAGTGCCTGCGGGGGGCCACTCTGGTGTTACCGCCCGAAAAGCAATATACGCCATGAACAGTCCGAGAAAGATCATCGATTCCGCTGCTAGGAACACAATGATGCCTGGAATTCGGAGATCGGGATGCTCGTGATGTTGAGCTTCTGTGGTCGCCTCGTGGTAGTGATTTAGAGAAGTTTTTGCAGGATCGATCGTAGTCATGGTGTTGAAAGAATGAAGGACAAAGGATGAAGTTGGCTCCATCCTTTCAAGAGCTAACGATTGTTACTTTCGGTTCCCCGATCGCTCGGATTTACCGCAACGACTGGATCAGGTTTCGCTCTTAGAGTCGAACTTGGTCCAGCAGAAAGAGCCGGATCATCCGCATCGGAGAAGGGCACATCTACTTCGGTCGATCGAGATCCCATTCCGTAGTCATAAGGACCTGTTGCCAAGACCGGATCAGCATCGAAGTTCTCAACCGGAGGCGGCGAAGTGGTCATCCATTCCAGCGTCAAACCGCGCCAAGGATTGTCTCCAGCAGGTTCACCGCGCAACCAACTCCAAGCTGCATTGACGATGAAAGGAATTGTTGAAATGGCAAGCAGATAAGTCCCGATCGTACAAATCAAGTTCAAAGTCGCGAACTTCGGATCATATTCCGCAATCCGGCGATTCATTCCTTCCAAACCTAATTTGTGCATTGGCATGAATGCGAAGTTAAACCCGACAAAGCTCAACCAGAAGTGAACTTTACCCCAGGCTTCGTCCATCATCCGCCCAGTAATTTTCGGGAACCAGTGATAGAACCCGGCATACAATCCGAATACGCTACCCCCAAACAATACATAGTGCAGGTGAGCGACAACGAAATAAGTATCGTGAACGTGAATATCGAATGGAACAGAAGCAGTCATCACTCCGCTAATACCACCGATTACGAAGAGTGAAATGAATCCCATCGCAAACAGTAGCGCAGAACTGCCGTCTAATTTCCCGCCCCAAAGCGTTGCTAACCAGCTAAACACCTTGATACCTGTTGGAACGGCAATGATCATCGTGGTGATCATGAAGAACATTCGCATCCAAGGCGGCGTTCCACTGGTGAACATGTGGTGAACCCACACAATTAAGCCCAGACCGCAAATAGCGAGACTCGAATAAGCGATCGCTTTATAGCCAAAAATCGGCTTACGAGCGTGAACGGAAATGATGTCCGAGATCATGCCGAACACAGGCAAGATCATGATGTACACCGCTGGATGCGAGTAGAACCAGAACAAGTGCTGATATACGATCGGGTCGCCGCCGCCAGTGGGATTAAAAAACGCCGTCCCAATCAAAACATCGAACGACAGCAGAATCAACGCACCTGCTAATACCGGAGTCGCGATCACTGCCAGAATCGAAGTGGCGAACATCGCCCAACAGAAGAGCGGCATTTGATTCCAGCCCATTCCGGGGGTTCGCATCTTCCAAATTGTTACTAGGAAGTTCACTGCCGCCAGAATCGACGAGGTTCCCAGCAGTAGCACGCTGAGAATCCAAATCATTTCCCCCGCTTTCCCACTCAGCAAACTCAGCGGCGGATAGTTCGTCCATCCCGCACCAGGCGCACCCACTAAGAAGCTACTGATCAACAGAATTCCAGCAGGCGGAATGATCCAGAATGCTAGTGCGTTGAGCTTCGGAAACGCCATGTCTCGCGCCCCGATCATCAAGGGCACAAGATAGTTTCCAAAGCCACCCGTTCCCGCAGGCACAATCCACAAAAAGATCATGACTGTCGCGTGAACGGTAAACAGACTGTTATAAACTTCGCGGCTGACAAAATCAGATTCGGGTGTGGCTAACTCAGTCCGAATTAGGGATGCCAACACACCACCAACTAGATAAAAGAAAAACGTTGTGACCAGGTATTGAATCCCGATCACTTTATGGTCAGTACTAAACGTAAAATAGCGTTTCCAGTCGCCCGGTTCTTGACCGTGAGCCGGACGATTCGCTTGTTCTTGAAATTGGGCTGCTTGTGTCATAGCAAGTTTTTAAGAAAAAGAGCGGCTCCACATCAGAGCAATTCAGTCAGCGCAATTAACTCATCGAATGAAGCTGATGCAGCGTTTCGGGCGTAATACCCATTTCTTTGGCGTAAGGAGCGAGGTATTCTCGATCGGTCATTTGTGCTGGATTCAGAGCAACGGTTTGCGCTTGTCCTTTGGCTTGAGCCACTTTCAAGCTCTGTAGCCATTCTTCGTAAGCTTCAGACGACTCCACCACCACATGCGTTTTCATTGCACCATGATACGCGCCACACAGTTCCGCACAAATTACCGGATAGTCCCCTTCTTTGGTCGGTGTAAAGCGAATTTCAGATTGCCGACCCGGAACGGCATCCTGTTTTAGTCGGAACTCTGGAACCCAGAAGGCATGAAGCACATCATTCGCGGTGATGTTCATTACAACCGGACGACCGATAGGCAAGTGCAATTCTCCCGTAATCACTTCTTCAGGATAGGTAAACAACCAGGCGTACTGCATTCCTGCGGCATTAATTACCAAAGGTTCCTGAGTGTTGTTTGGAGAAATCGAACCTGCTCTGGGCGAAACGACTCCAGGAATCGGTGCATCTTTGCGAACGGGGATGTCTTCTTCGATCGCATTCGTCGCTGCGTTTTTGCGAATTTCTTCCGTGATTGCAATATTCGGATCAGTGTCCGCAATCAATGGGGCAGCGATCGCAGATCCTTTCTGAACATGAGCGACTTGAGGATGACCATGTGCCGCCATTGAATGATCCATTGGATTCATTCCGCCTTCAGTGTTGTAGATTTCAAAGCTAAACACCGAAATACCCAACACAATCACAGCTGGAATTGCTGTCCAAAGGATTTCGAGTGGGATGTTGCCATGAACAGGAGGACCATCGCTCGTGTCACCTGGCTTGCGGCGGAAACGAAAGGCAGAATAGACCAGCACAAAGCTCACCAAGAGAAAAATGCCAGTCCCGATCGTCAGCATCGCATTAAATAACTGATCAATCAGTGGGGCTGCTTCGGAAGCAGCAACCGGGAGCAGATTATGGTTCTGACCGTACCACAGGCTTACGAGTGTCAGAACGATACCCGCGAGGAGAGTTGAAATTTGACTAGGAATATTCACGGCTCACCAATCTTGCCTATTACTACTACAAGGGTTCTAGATCCTGGATATTGGGTAAACAGCATTTGGGTAGAGATTTAGTAGAGATTTTGCTGTTTATCTTTGCCGTTAAGACATGAATTTCAACACTCAGAAAGAATTCTTTGCTTATAGAGTGCTTGCTCAATACCAGTCCTTCTCCAAGGTAGGGCAGGTTTCATCTTTCGGGCGATCGAAAACCTTGAAGCTTAACGTTTTCTTTGGGATCGAACCTTTGTTAGATGCGATGTATCTTAAGTTTTGTCGAAATCGAAAGAATTTCCGAAACAAATAGTCGATTCTGATTTACATCACTAAAGTAGAACTTAGAGCAGATGCTTTAGTGTTGATGAACTTTTATTTCTAGAAAACGACTATCCGCTTTTCAGAACTTATGGCAGATTCATTGTTTAATTCTTCCACACTTGCTCATCCGACTCAAGCTCGGAGCTGGATCACTCGACTCGTGTTTGCACTGGCAGTTTCGACCTTGTTTTTAATGGCGTTGGGTAGTGCAACGCGAGTGATGAATGCAGGCTTATCTTGCCCAGATTGGCCGCTTTGTTACGGCGAGATTGTGCCGCGTGAGCAAATGAATCTCGAAGTCTTTTTGGAATGGTTCCATCGATTGATTGCAACGACGATCGGGTTTGGTGCGATCGCTTTAGTTGCAGTGTCCTGGTGGTTCCGTCGTGACTTACCAAAATGGACTCCTTGGGCAACCCTATTCGCATTGTTTTTAGTGGTCTTCCAAGGTGTGTTAGGGGGTTTAACTGTTACACAACTGTTACGTTTCGACATTGTGACCGCACATTTGGGAACGGGACTATTGTTCTTTAGTACCTTGTTAGCGATCGGAACTATGTTGATGCCGTATCAAGGAACCGGAACTGTTGGAAAGCTTCGGTTAGTTGGACTGGCTGCGACCGGATTTGTGTACCTCCAAAGTATCCTGGGCGGATTGGTTTCGTCCCAGTGGGCTTTACATCAATGCTTTGGACAATCACAACTTTGTACCGTGATGAATAGTCACATTGCAGGCATTGTTCCTCCGACGCTTTCTGTGTTGGCATTGGTGATTTTGGCTTGGCGAACTCCCGCACTTCATCCGTTGTTACGCCGCTTGATTAGTGTTGCTGGATTGTTGTTGGTGCTTCAAATTTCTTTAGGTGTCGCAACATTCAAACTTCGGTTACAGGTTGAACCGCTAACGGTTGCTCACCAAGCGACTGGAGCCGCACTCCTTGGGACATTACTGGTATTTACTGTTCTAGCTTTGCGCGATTCTGCTGAAGGTCAGATCGTCAAAGTTGAAGCTTAGACCTTCTACCTACTCTCTCGTTTGACCAAGATAAAATGCAAAATACAGCCACAGGCGCGATTCGCCACAATCAAGATTTTCTACAAGTCATTAAAAGCTACTGGCAACTGACAAAACCTCGCATTATTCTCTTGCTCTTGATTACGACTGCTGGAGGAATGTGGATCGCAGCGCAAGGACAAGTTGATCCGATCCTGTTAATCGTGACGCTGATTAGTGGTACATTTGCCGCCGGATCAGCGAACACGATTAATTGTTTATACGATCGAGATATTGACTACATTATGGAACGGACTCGCAGCCGCCCGCTTCCTTCTGGTCGGGTGAGTCCGCGTGATGCGTTAATTTTCGCGATCGTATTAGCGGTCACATCATTCGGTTTATTGACGTATTTTGCCAATTTACTGAGTGCGTGTTTAGCCATGTCCGGCATTTTCTTCTATGTGGTGGTCTACACGCATTGGCTGAAACGGCATAGCACTCAAAATATTGTGATCGGTGGTGCTGCGGGCGCGATTCCGCCGCTTGTCGGTTGGGCTGCGGTCACAGGTGATCTCAGTTGGGCAGCTTGGGTTTTATTCGCGATCGTATTCCTCTGGACTCCGCCGCATTTCTGGGCATTGGCAATCATGATTCGCGAAGATTATGCCAAAGTTGGTGTTCCGATGTTGCCTGTAATTGATGGCAATGAGCCGACCAGTAAGCAGATTTTTTACTACACGCTGTCATTAATTCCAGTGTCGCTGTTGTTGGTTTATCCGCTGCATGTGATGGGCGCGGTGTACGCAGCGATCGCACTTTTCTTGGGCGGTATTTTTGTGCAGAAAGCTTGGAAATTGATGCAGGCTCCGTCGGATTTGATGGAAGCTCGATCGACTTTCAAATACTCGATTCTTTACATGATGTTACTTTGTGCGGGAATGGGAATCGATTCTTTGCCTGCAACCCATGAGCTTGTAAGTTCTCTGATTGAACACGCACAAACAATTATTGGAATGGTGTTCTAGGTCTATCTTAAGAGCGATTTACCCATATCAGAGCTAAATTACTCTACTTTCATTGGGAACTTAGTTAGTCGCAGCGATGCGCCTACAGAATAAAACACTCCAATCGGATCGTTGGGGTGTTTTTAATTTTTTAGCGGCTCACCGGATTTCGCTTGGTCAAACGATAAACGATCGCTCTCATCGCAAATTTCGGCAAAGCAGTCATCCGCTTCCATCGCCACGGTTCTTGATACAGTCGATACAACCATTCCAGGTGATTATCACAGAACCATTTTGGCGCACGTTCTTTCGTTCCCGCCCACACATCAAAACTGCCACCGACACCAATCCAAACCGAATTCGGGCAGACATGACGATGCTGGGAAATCCACAATTCTTGTCGCGGTACACCTAGCCCAACATAGATTAATCGAGGCTGTAGCGTCTTCAATCGGTCTAGAAATTCGGATTCATCTTCGGGCTTAAGATAGCCGTTTTGAATTCCAACGATCGAGATTTCTGGAACGTTCTGCCGCCAATTTTGCGCTGCCGTTTCCGCCACTCCAGGCGCACCTCCGAAGAAAAAGATCGACCAAGGTTCGCCAAATTGCGTCGATCGCTCTAACAATGTTTGCGCCAGTTCAATTCCTGGAGTGCGCTTCACTCGTTTTCCATGCAGCCGCATATACAGCACGATTCCAGAGCCATCAGGAATGACTAACTCCGCTTGGTGAATGATATTTGCCAAAGCTGGATTTTGTTCTGCCTGCATCGTCATTTCCGCATTCAGCGTAATCACATGACAACCAAGCCGCTGTTCAATACGATGAGTCAACCAGCGATCGTAATCATTCACTAAGTGCATCGGCAGTCCCAAAACGGAAAAGGGCTGCAAAGAATCAGAGTAAGGAACGTGAGTCACAAGCTTTCTCGGCAGGGATGATTCGGGATGAATTGTATCAGGAAAGAACTAAATTATCGCGGTGTACGACAGTTTCTTCTCCCGCATATCCAAGAATTCCGGGAATTTCATCAGATTGCCGACCGCGAATTTTCTCTAATTCATCGCTGTTGTAGTTGACAATTCCACGGGCGATCTCTTCACCAGAGCGATCGCAGATTTTCACCGCGTTCTGACTATCAAACTCACCTTCGACCTGAATAATTCCTGCTGCTAATAACGATCGACCGGAGTTCCGAATGGCTTTCACTGCTCCCTCATCCAAATACAACTGTCCAACCGGAACTAATCCATGAGCGATCCAACGCTGTCGAGCATTAAACGGACGCGGTTGCGGTTCAAACTGAGTTCCAATGAACTCACCGGAGAGAATTTTTAGAAGGTTATGCGGCGATCGACCTTGAGTAATCACCGTTCTCACGCCTGCTCCCGTCGCAATTCGAGCGGCTTGAATCTTCGTCACCATTCCACCTGTGCCCCATTGGGTTCCAGAGCTTCCAGTTTGGACTTCTGACAGTTCATCTAGATTCTTAACGATCGTAATTGGTTGAGCATCTGGATTACTTCGGGGATCAGCAGAATATAAGCGATCGACATCGGTTAGCAAAAACAGCCAATCCGCATCGACCACACTAGCAACTAAAGCCGAAAGCGTATCATTATCGCCAAACTTCAACTCATCGACGGAAACCGTATCGTTCTCATTCACGATCGGGATCACGCCCAGATTCAATAGCTCTTGAAACGTGCGGAGAACATTCACATAGCGATTTCTCTGAATCAGATCGCCACGAGTGAGAAGTACTTGGGCGATCGGTTGTTGAAGTGCGGTGAAAAAATCATCATAAATCCGCATCAATCGACCTTGACCCACAGCCGCGATCGCTTGTTTAAGCGCCATTGATTTCGGACGCTCGATCAATCCCAACCGCGCACATCCGACCCCAACCGCGCCAGAAGAAACTAACACCACGCGATTTCCTTGTTGGCGAAGCTGGCTGAGGACTTCGACTAGAGAAGCGATCGTTGAAAGTGCCAATTGTCCCGAATCTGGCTGAGTCAGGCTAGAAGTTCCGATTTTTACAACGATCGTTTGAGACATGGATAATTATGATTCGCGCAAACGATCTACTATCCTACCGTTAGCCGCCTGCATCGATCGCACCCAACAGTTGCAGCGCAGACCGTTCTTCATCAGAGAGTCCAATCACACCTGTAATGATGGTTTGCTGATAGGGTTTTGGATTGCGGCACTCGTCGAGAATTGTGTCTGTTTGCCAATCCCAAGTTTGCACCGTTTCATCTTCTGCACCACTCATCACCAAGCTTCCATCTGGGCTAAACGCCACCGATCGAATCCAATTTTGATGAAGTGCTCGCTGCTTGATTTGTTTTCCGGTCGTCAGATCCCAGACGCGAACGGTAAAATCCTCGCTTCCACTAACTAAGTAGTCACCTGTTAAATCAAACGCGATCGACTGTACCCAGCGACGATGCCCTTGAAGTGTAGCAATACAGCGACCCGTCTCCAACTCCCAAAGTCGAATGAGCTTATCCGCTCCAGCACTTGCAAATCGCGTTCCAGACGGGTCAAATCGCACTGCACTCAGTGGGCATCCAGCCGCGATCGATTCTCGACAGTTGCCAGATTCCACATCCCAAACTCGAATCGTTTGGTCGGGACTGCCACTAATCAACGTGCGTCCATCCGGACTAAAAGACAGCGATCGAATACAACCTTCATGTCCAGTAAGGACTTTAAGCGGTTGACCTGTCTGCACATCCCAGAGGCGAATTTCCTTATCGTGTCCGCCCGTTGCTAATACTTTGCCATCAGGACTGAAACAAACGGCTCGAACGCGATGCTGATGTCCGGGCAGCTTTCTAATACAGGTTCCAGTGCTCACCTCCCAGAGTCGCACGGTCTGATCATGCGCCCCGCTTGCCAGTAGCTTTCCATCCGGGCTGAAATGTACCGATCGCACCCAGCCTGTATGTCCTTTTAGCTCCAGTTCACATTTCCCAGTTCTCACCCGCCACAGCCGAATTTTATGGTCTTCGCCTGCACTTGCCATCAGTTCCCCCTCTGGATGAACCGCGATCGACCAAATTCGCCGAGCATATCCTTGGAAAGTCCGAATACATTGTCCTTCTTGCAGACTCCAGAGCTTGATGCGATGATCGCTTCCACCGCTTGCCAGCATTCCTGCCGAATTAAACGCGATCGTTCTTACCCAACTGGTATGCGTTTGGTCGAGCTTCTTCAATTCCTGAAGCGTTGCCATGCTCCATATTTTCAATGTCGTATCTTCGCTACCGCTCACCAGAATGGTTCCATCTGGACTAAACGAGATCGTGCGAACGGTACGATCGTGCGCCTGAATCGTGCGATGAGTTCCTTGGTCGAGGTTCCAAATTCGTACCGTTCCATCTCCGCCCGCAGAAGCGAGGTGTTGACGATCGGGAGAAAATGCGATCGTGAAAACTCGATCTTCATGTCCTGCCAACGTTTTAATGTACTCTCCGGAGCTGTTCCAGAGTCGAATGCACTGATCGTCACTTGCACTCGCAATCATGCGGTCGTCGGGAGAAAACGCCACGGCTCGAATCCGCTTCAGATGTTCCTCTAGGGTGTTGATCGGCTTGCGGCTCTCCACATCCCAAAGGTGAATGATTTTATCTTCTCCACCACTAATCAAGCGGCGACTGTCATGACTAAAAGCAACCGATCGGATCGCGTCGGAATGTGCTCGCAAGACTTTAAGACATCGACCCGTTTCGAGGCTCCAGAGTCGAACGGTTCTGCCATCTCCCGCACTCGCCAGCAATTTTCCATCGGGACTAAAGCAGACCGATCGCAGCCATCCCCCCGGATGTTTCTCGCGGAGCAAGAGTTCTCCATCGGGAACTTGCCAGATCCGCAGATTTCCATCTTTGTCACCCGTTGCTAAACGTTGTCCATCCGGGTGAAATGCGATCGTCAAAATACTGCTCAATGTTTTTGTAAACACCGAGTTCGACAGTTCAGAAAACGATAGGTTTGTTTCATTTAAGTCAACGCCCTGAAAATCGGCTTGCCAAATTGCTAAACCAGAAAAATTGTAGTGGTTTAGATCAGACTTGAACTGCCGTAG
This sequence comes from Leptolyngbya sp. AN10, assembly GCF_050565645.1. Classification (NCBI taxonomy): domain Bacteria; kingdom Bacillati; phylum Cyanobacteriota; class Cyanophyceae; order Leptolyngbyales; family Leptolyngbyaceae; genus Leptolyngbya; species Leptolyngbya sp. AN10. The sequence goes on along the minus strand of NZ_JBNXVP010000028.1, from coordinate 69,381 downwards.
AAGCGCGATCGTATTCGCTGCTAGATATCCAGGTCTGACAGAGGGAGCTTCTTGGAGTGCAGATAGCACTTGAACACAGCGATCGTTGAATTGCTCATCTGAAACATAGATTGTTCTAAGTTGATGATAGAGCGGTTGTAAAATTTGCTGGCGTTGATTCTGTTGAATATAGTCTTTTGATTGTGCTTTGACTAAAGCGTGATGATTTAACAGCGTGGGAGATTGACTTGTATCTTGAAATTCTGCAACGGCTCGATCAATAAATAGCTCAGTCACCCACTCCATGATCACAGGCTGGAGAGTGAATTGATCGTTACTTCGCTCAATGAGCGATCGCTGTTCGAGAAAACCAATGACTTCAAGCAGATCCTCAGTAGGTGTGAGATTTGCAATATCGTCGCGCAATTGCTCGATTGTGACCCATTGGCGGTTAATCGCTAACCAATACATCACAGACTGTGCCAGACCACAAAGCTGATCAAACTGTCTCTGAAGTGAGTCTTGAATGTCTTGAAACTCTCCTCCCTGTTCAGCTTGTGCTAAAAATCGCCCTACAGCATTATCAAAATTCTCTTTGATGATGCTGGCGGCAATTTTGAGTGCTAAGGGATTCCCGTGATACAGTCCATTGAGTTCTGTCAACTCATGTTTTGTTCCTTCAAGTCCTTCTGATTTAAGGATTTGCACTCCTGCGATCGGCTTTAATTCCTTTAAAGACAGCGATCGTGCTAACTGCGATCGTTCTACCACATCCGGTGGATTAGACCGACTGGTGAGAATTACACAGCTTTCATGGGTACTCGATTGAATCTGGTCCAGGAGTTGACAGTAACCTCTGTAATGTTTAGAAGCGTTTGGATCATTGATTGGAACAGAATCAAAATTATCGAGAATAACGAGGCAAGAGTTCTGCTGTAGATAGTGAATTAGCTCTTCCGTCGAATCTCGATTCGAGTCATTCAAGCTCCGACTACTCTCACGCCCGTCGGAAAGGATCCCAATGATATCTCTAACAATCTCTTGAATCTTTGGAGCATTGCGTAAAGACTGCCAAATTACGTACTTAAATCGATTTTCAGCTTCCTCAGCGAACTTTGCAGCTAACACTGATTTACCAATTCCTCCATTCCCGGAGATGGTAACAACCTTACAGTGCTCTTTGAAGACCCAATCCTGCAAAGTTTTCAGTTCTGGATTTCGTACAAATCGTCCCCGTAAGCAAGGAGCTTCTTTCAGGTGCACAACAGAGTGTAAAGCTAGATTTGGTTCAGATTTAGCCGAAACTTGCAGCGCTAGACTGATCGAACTCATCGATCGTAGATAGTTCTCATGTTCATCGATCGAGATTTTTAGCAAATCAGACCAGCATTGTTCTTGTTCACGAAATCGCTCGATCTGATGTTGTTGCTGATGTGTCAGATTCCTCTGACTAATCAATCCTGCTGCTTCAATCGTTTGAAGTTCAGGTTGCATCTTTGTTAGTTCATAATAACTATCTCCTACATCCATCATGAGGTTGTAAGTTGCTTGATCAAAGCGAATTCCAACTCTTTCCGATAGATAAGACACAGGAATCAAAAAGGTGTGCCACGTCTCAGCTAACACATCTCGATCGAGTTCCGAAATTGCTTTAGGGACAACGAGATCATAGTCACTCACAAACTCAGTTCTCGACGACAGTGGCAGAACCGTCACCTCATTCGAGCCATGATCAGGTTCTCGAACAATCATGACAAAATCGGGCAGATCGATCGATTGCCAATACCGATTTTGTGTAGAGCTTTGTTTTGTGGTAGCGCGGACTTCTTGTTGATAACGGTTCAGATTGCGATAAAACTCAGGACTGAGCCGCCAAATCTGACCCGGAGCGATGGACGTTCCATTGGAAGAGGGAGGAACGGGAGCGGTTGACCTGAATACGTCCATAACCTTGCTCCTTTAGCCTTGAATTATCTAGGTTCTGCATTCTTTAACTTAGTAAATCGGGAGGATTATGTCTCTACCTGAAGAAACAGCGCAGGATCGCGCACGATAGATCGCGATCGAGTGACTTGTCGCATGAGTCGAGAATGAAGCGAGTCGATCCGTGCGGAAACGGTGAGAGTTTCTAGTCTACCCGATTTCGACGCGATACCGGACTGCTCCGTAAAGACTTGTATAATACCTTGCCAGATTTTATTTGTATTCCTTGCAACGTTCGACAAAAACTTCATCAATTGCCTACATTGATGCCGCCTCAGCCAGGAAGTTCCCCAACAGTTGCGGCAAGTGGGAAAAGTTATAGTCTTTAAGATTTGCGTCGAACTGTAACAAATTAGTAATTTTTTCATGGCTGAAACTCTAGAACGAGAACTGTACAGAAGCAGTCCTTACGGATCAGCACCGAGATTTATCTGAAATATCTAGTATATTCGTTTAGCAGAGTATTGTATCACGAATCGTAGTCTGTCTGCGATCGTCGTCTTCGTTGTTGAGCAGAATTATCTTCTGGAATTTGCACTCCCAATTTTCCTAGGCATTGAAGAATCTTCTGTTTCAACTTTGTATTTCGCCGACTGATCGTGCTTTCAGCTAAATTCCACTCATCTGCAACTTGTTTTTTCGTTTTACCCTGTACGTACAGTTCTTCGTATAAATCGCTGTAGCGTTGATCAGGAGATAAGAGATTGATTTGTTGAAGACATCGAATCGCCTGCTGCCTCAGTTGTTCTCGATCGATCTCTTCTTCAAGGTCTCGATTGGTGTCTTCAGCGGGAATAGAATCAATCAACGGATTTTTCATTCGATCAAGTCGATCAAGACTCAGTAACGCTTGACCTTGATATCGTCGAAAACAATCGCGAATTTTGTTTCTAGCAACCGAGTAATGCCAAGCATAGAACTCGTCCAATGTAGTCGGGCAGACTCCATCTTCTCCTAACGCAAGTTCGATCACAGCTTTCCGCAGTGGATGATCCGAAGTCAAGAGGGTTACAGACTGCCCTGCATCATTGAACTCCTGACAGAAACAAAATGCACCACAAGCAATCTCGATTCCTTGCTCTGAACCAAGTTGACTCGCTCGTTCTAGAATTGCGGGCGGAATTTTGTTAATTCGATGCGGCGAGTTCGGTTTGCGATTAACCTTTCCTCCCTGCTTCCTAAGCACTTTGCAGAACAAAGCTGCGAGAAATTCATGTTGGCGAGCTTTTCCTAGTGTGTGTACCTCTGCTTCTTGGACTGCATCCTCTAAATATTGCGGAAACGAGCTATTGAAAAGTCCTCTAGCAACTTGGTGAATCTTCTCTCGATATTCCCTTTGTGTTAACAGTCTTTGCCCCGCCTCGATGTTATCCCTGAGTAAATATTGTTCTAAATCGCTTACCGACATCGACACCGCATCTCCTTCAGCGCCACAGATTTGGAGAGCAAGAAATTGATAGGTATTGTTACAGAAAGTTCATATATGAGCAAGTTTAGAGCTACGCCTGCGTTAGGGAAAACAGAGGAGTGGTTCAGTGTGTTTGTCATAGTTTCTTGAAATTTATGCAAGATTGACTCCGCTGCCGCGTTTGATTCATCAAGACGATTTGAGTGAGCCAATCTAACCGCGACTAAATCTGAGGTCACATTCATCACAGGAACGATCGCTCCTTCCACAACAAATGGGTCTCTTCAGTCACCCGGCTAGTCGATTCAGCGGATACGAGACTGCTTTTTGCGATGAAGACTCGCATTATCTCACAAAATCTCTCTGGAGTTGAAAATGAAACTCAGCGATCGACCGAACACTCACTCGATTCCCAATCCTCCCGTTTGGAAATCTCCTCTAATTTTATTCACGCTCGGATTCTTATTTGTTCTCATTAGTTCATCCCTGTTTCTTAAGCCTCCAGTCGTTACGAGTACGTTGTATGTCGATGTATCCGCATCTAATCAACCGTTCAAAGCTGAGGTGATTCATCTCTGTCGGCAGCGGTTGACCTTTCTCAAGCCGAAAGATGCGATCGTAGATGCTCAATTTGCAGATCGAACGGTACTGTGGCAAAACACAACCTATCAACCGCAAGAGCAGAATAATTTGCGAAGTCGCTGCGATCGCATTCTTGATCCTGAATCGAGTCTGGGACGTGCTCCTGGAACAGCGCTAATGAGTGCCATTCAGAATTGGTCAGCACAGGTACAACACTTGCAATTACAGAATCAAGCTCCAGTTGTTGCAATTTTTGTGATTCAAGCAGCGGAAGTTGCAGACGGACAAAGCGCGATCGATTGGCAGCAGATCAAACAGTGGATTCAGGAGCGAATTGCTCAACGAGGAGTGGTCTTGATTGTGGGTTCGGAAGCAACACTTCAAAGCCAGTGGATTACAGCACTGAAAGAGAGTCCGACAACTCGAATTGTTCCTTATCGCGATAGTGATAGCGGGCTGAAATGGGCATTTGATCTGGCACGTAAATCCTAGATTTTGGAGATAGCTCAATGATCGATCGACGAACACGTTTGGCATGGTGGCGCAAGCTTTCACCCGAAATCATCTTGGCGCTTCCAGATGACTATCGAGCACATGTTTTTGCTGCACTTGCACAAGAAGCCCGAAGACAATTTGCACAGTCACGCATTGAGGAATTAGAAGCACTGAGCTTGAAACGGTTAACGCGAGATCAGCGAATCTGCTTGAAGCTGCTGGTTTTTGCATTAGGAGCATTTACGTTCAGTTTGGCTCCTCGGTTGTTAGCACAACAAGCGGGAGGAGATGAGTTTGCTTTCTCGATCGGGCTACTTGGCGGCGGAGTGGCTTGCTATTTCACTCAGGCAGCGGCGGCAGAAGTGTTGACCGATTTGAAGCTCAGACAGAATACGAACCAATTTCGCAGCATCTTGTTCTCTCGCTTATCACCGGAGAATTCCAATGGAGAAGCTTAATCCTGATCATTGGCACACCCAAGTTCAACTCGAACTGCTCGAAGAGGTGGAGGCGAAACATCAACTCAGACCTGCTCTATTCACGATCGTGTTTGCCATTGGATCAACTTTGATCGAAGGCGCGATCGCGTTCAAGCTGCTCGAACAAGAGAACCAACTAGTGGGCGCGATCGTTGCTCTGTTTTCTGTGACCTTGCTGTGGTTGATTGCGAACTATCAAGCCAAGTATGTGAATGCACCCGACCGTTTCGACGAATTAAAGGAGCAATATCGCCATGAACTCGATCGTTAGAACGCTTGAGGACTTGAAATTGATTCCCAGTGGTTTGGAACTGAAGGAATTCAAGATTGACCACTATATCAATTGGTTGACTCAGGACAATCCGGATACCAGTCTGACCACCAAAGAAATGATCGAACTTGATGCTGAAGTTTGTTTTCTTCAACAGCGACGACAACAGTTAGCCCAAGAGTGCGATCGCTTATTGTCTGAATGTTTCGAGCAGTTCAAACAGGATGCGATCGTATTACGGCAAACGAAGCCACCTGTGGTCAGAATCGGTGCGCCTCACCAAGTCGAAGCCCGTGAGCAGCAATGGTTTGAGACGCAACTCAACCGTTTAGAAACAACCTGCAACCAAGAGTTAAACGTGATTCGGGGACGCTATGTTGCCTTGATTCAGGAGTGTGATCATTGGCTCGATCGAACTCAGAACCGTTTAACAAAACTTCAGCACCGTCCATCGAATGCTCTTGACCAACCTACCGGAGAATCATCATGAAATCACTGTTACTTGGAGTCTCGATCGTGGCTACGATGTTGGCAATGGTGAACCGTCCTTCAAAAGAGGCTTACGCGGAGTATTTGATTCAAAATTGGCAGAGTCGGGTTTGTACTCAGCCGAATCTATCTGCTGACCAGAAGATGATGTGTGATGTGGGTGGAGTGGTTCCGATTGTGGTCAAAAAGGCTATTGCTCAAGGGTATATTACGGAGAAAAATCACGTCTTTTTCACCGTTTACCAATTTAATTTGGGCGCGATCGAGAATCGCACGATTAGTATTGGCGGTCAGTTCGTCAATCTCTAGAACCGTGAACCTGCTTTGGGACTGAACTCAGAGCAGGTTTAATCTGGCAGCGCAAATCCGGTTCTCGGATCACGAATGTACAGTCCCAACACTAGCGAATTCATAACCTCATCCCAAACTGGAGTCAGCTTTTCCGCCTGATCTGCCCAATAATCAAACGTGATCAAACATTGAATATTTGAGCCAAGCCCGACACAGATTCGAGAATACGCCTCTCGATCCTCGTTAGCATCGATGAACTTGATTTGTATCCAAGCAATTCGGGCGGTTTGGCGTTTTGCCTTTACGATTTCTCCAACTTCGATCACATCTCGTCGATCGGCAGTTGCAACTTTTTTCACCGTATGTTCCAGCGGAAATAAACTCCAATCTTGTTTCGGCAAGTGATTGTAAGACACTTCTAGCCGACAATCATCATTCGGGGGTGGCGCGTCATGAAATCGAAACGACTTCTCATCGGGTTCAAAGTGCCAGTTCTGCGGAATATCAAATCTCACCGCGCCTCGTCCCGCGACGAAAATCTTATAGCCCGGTTTCGACTGCCAGCCATGATTTTTATCAATTTCCAGGGTTTCTTTGATCCACTCTGGTTTTCCTTTCTTGTTCTTACCCATAGAAAAAATCCACGATCGCATTAAACCAAATGGTAAAACATGATTTTCGCGATCGTGGATTCCGTCTATTTTCTTTAACCGACTCTCGATCGATAGTCCTCGTAGCCAAATTCCCGCCACAGTTCAAATGAGCCATCTTTCTTGAGACAGCCGATCGCGGGATGCGCCACACCGTTGAACATTGTGCTTTTCACCATTGTGTAGTGCATCATGTCCTTGAAGACGAGTCGATCGCCGATCGATAATGGTCGATCGAATCCATAATCACCCAGGAAATCTCCAGCTAAACAGCTTGATCCTCCCAAGCGATAGTCTCCAGACTGTGATGCTCCTTCGATCTCCGGTTGATAAGGCATCTCCAAACAATCGGGCATGTGGGCTGTGAAAGACACATCCAGCATCACATGGGTGAAATCGGAAGTTGGAATCAGATCGAGAACAGTCCCAACTAAATCGCCTGTTTGCCAAACGATCGCGCTTCCCGGTTCTAGATACAACTGCAAATGAGGATAACGATCGTGAAACGCTTTGAGAACTGCGATCGCGTGATCGACATCATAGTTCTCATGCGTCATCAGATGTCCGCCACCCAAATTCAACCATTGAATCTGAGGCAACAAGTGACCATAGTGCTGCTCAATCTGCTGAAGCGTCTTTTCTAATGCAAAAGAATCGCTCTCACAGAGATTATGAGACAGAAAGCCACTGATTCCTTCAGGAAGTCGATCGCCTAATTGCTCCGGTTGAACACCGAGCCGCGATCCAGGCTGGCAAGGATTGTACAGAGCAGTTTCGACCGGGGAATAAAGTGGATTGATCCGAACTCCGATCGACGCTGATCCTTTTGGCGATCTTTCCCACTGACTCAGCGAATTGAAGGTCACATGAGTAGCTCGATCGAGCAATTCCGGTAAATCCTGATCTCGATAAGCAGGCGAATAGACATGCAATGCACCTCCAAATTCTTCTGCTGCTAACCGAGCTTCCCAAAGTGAACTTGCCGAAGCTCCCGATAACGTTTTACTGATTAGCGGAAACGAATGAAACAGGGCATACGCTTTTAACGCCAAGAGCACCTTGACGGGGGCGGCTTGCTGAACTCGATCGAAGATCTGCAAATTCCGTTCCAGTCGTGCTTCATCCAGCACAAAACAGGGCGACGGAATTGCCGTCATCACTGCATCATTGATCATGTCTTACACTCCAGCGAACGGGGAAGACTGACCAATCACCTCATGCCAAGGCAGACCCATCGCCCCCAATTGTTCCAGGAACGGATCAGGATCAAGCTGCTCGACGTTAAAGACTCCTGGTTTTTGCCAAGTTCCATTCGCCACCATCAGCGCACCCAAAGCAGCGGGTACACCTGTCGTGTAAGAGATCGCTTGCGCTCCCACTTCTTGATAAGACTTGGCATGATCACAGTTGTTGTAGATGTAATACTGCTGCGGTTGACCATTCTTGATCCCGCGCAGATGACACCCGATCGAGGTTTGTCCCGTATAAGTCGCCGCCAACGAAGACGGATCAGGCAATAGCTTTTTCAGGAGTTTCAATGGCACAACTGGAGTCCCGTGGTAATCGATCGGATCAATCCGCGTCAATCCCAGCGTTTCCAGCACTCGGAGATACATCAAATAATTCTCCGAAAACGTCATCCAGAATCGCGCTCGTTTCAGCGTCGGAATGTGTTTCACCAACGATTCAAGCTCTTCGTGATAGAGAAGATACGATTCTCGATCGCCAATTTCGGGATAGTCCACAGGCTGATGAATCGAGAGTGGTGGAACCGTCACCCATTCGCCATTTTCGTAATAGCGACCCGGCTGCGTGATCTCACGAATATTGATTTCTGGGTTGAAATTGGTGGCAAACGCCCGACCGTGGCTGCCTGCATTGCAATCCACGATATCGAGTTCGTGAATTTCATCAAAATGATGTTTGAGCGCGTAAGCGGTGAAGATCCCCGTTACGCCAGGATCGAACCCACAGCCCAGAATTGCCGTCAATCCCGCATCAAAAAAGCGTTCTTGATATGCCCACTGCCAGCGATACTCGAATTTCGGATCATCAGGAGGCTCATAGTTTGCCGTGTCGAGATAGTTCACTCCTGCTTCGAGACAGGCATCCATCAGCGACAGATCTTGATAAGGCAGAGCCACATTGACCAGAATATCGGGGCGAAACGCTTTTAGCAGCTTGACGGTTTCGGGCACGTTATCCGCATCCAATTGTGCGGTCTGAATGGACTTGGACGATATACTTTGCGCGATCGTGTTACATCGTTCCAATGTCCTGCTGGCGAGTAGAATTTCTTCAAACTCTTCCAGTGCAGCAAGTTTGTGAGTTACAACGCGGCTCACTCCACCCGCTCCAACGACCATCACTCGTGCCATTTTTTCTCCTTCAAATAAGTGGTTGGGAGTGCTATCTTTTCCCCTACGGATTTTCAGCCTCACCATTATGGCACGTGATTTTCTTAGGTGTTGGATTTCTAGATTGCAGTCTTGAAATTTCCTACTATCGGTCTAGTTACGGGTCTAGTTCTCCGAAGCGGTCACTTTCAAGTGTGCCGAAGGCATCGCGATATTGTTGCAGTAATCTTTCCATTTCTGCTGCACGTTGTTCGGATTCTTCTGCTCTTCGTCGTTCCTCTTCTGCTCTTTGCCGCTCCTGTTCGGTTCGCTGACGTTCTTGGTCGAGCATCTGATTGATTTGAGCAAATGAGAAAAAAGGCACTCCATCGGGTCGATATAGCTGCAATTCTTCACCGGGTTGAAGTCGAATGCCCAATCGGGGACTAATCCATCCGTCGATCGATTCAATTTGATCCAGGAGTCCATCTTCCGATCGATACCATCCTTCTAATTGATTTCGATCTGGATCATAGATGTAGTATTCTTCCACACCGTATGTGTTGTAGAACACCAATTTTCGACCCATTTCGCGAGGCGTATTGCCTGGAGACAGAATCTCAAAAACTACCTGCGGCGGTAGATTCTCCTCTTTCCATTGCAGATAAGAACCTCGGTCGCCCTTGGGTCTACCAAAGACCACCATCGCATCTGGAGCCGTGCATAATCGATTATTGCCCTCGACCGGATACCACAGAAGATCGCCTGCTACAAATACGTTCGGATCATCTGCAAACAGCCATTCTAGATTCTGTTCAATCACCACGATCCAGCGAAATTGTTTTGTGTTGTCCGCCATCGGCTTTCCATCGCTTTCCGGGTAAATGATTTCATTGAGTTGCGGTTGAGTGACCATCGATCGAGCCTCCTGCAACGGGATTTTCTGATTTCAGTATAAAGGTTCTAATTCCGTGAAAAGCGCGATCGACAATTTCCCTTTTCTGATTGCCCCGCATCATTACGGAGGTCAATTTGAATCGTGCAGGCATATTGAAAGGAATTTTCGACTTCAACCTTCCATTCGAGGAAACGTATGAGCAAAGCATCCTCAGAGCAACTTGAAAAAATTCGGCAGCAGTTCGAGTTTGAACCTTACCCACAAACACCGATCGACTACTCTCCAAAAGAGAACGCGAATCTGATGTTTATTCATAATCTAGGGAATCCCTACTACTTGAGGGATCGGACAGTGATCGACTCGCGGAATAGAGTCATTCTGGATGCGGGATGTGGCACAGGTAGTAAGTGCCTTGCGCTTGCTCAGGCGAATCCTGGTGCGAAAATTATTGGGATTGATTTATCTGAGAAGTCGATCGAGTTTGCAAAGAAGCGCTTGGAGTATCACGGAATTGAGAATGCTGAATTTCATGTGTTAGGGATCGAGGATTTGCCTCAGCTTGGGATTGAGTTCGACTACATCAACTGCGATGAAGTGCTCTACTTATTTCCAGACATTGCGAATGGACTACGGGCAATGAAAGCCGTGCTGAAGCCTCAAGGAATTATTCGCAGCAATCTGCATAGCGAACTTCAGCGATATCTGTATTTCCGGGCGCAGAAGCTGTTTGGTCTGATGGGATTGATGGACGGAAATCCAGAAGATCTAGAAATTGAAATCGCGATCGATATCTTGAAGGCATTGAAGCCGAACGTCCAGCTAAAACAGACGTTGCGTCCCAGCGCAGAGGGTGAAAACCGCAATGAATGGGTTCTGATGAACTTGCTGTTCCAAGAAGATAAGGGCTATACGATTCCAGACTTGTTCGATGGGCTTCGCCGCGCTGATTTGGAATTTGTCAGTATGGTGAATTGGCAACAGTGGGACTTGATGACGTTGTTTGAAGACTCAGACAACTTGCCCCCTTTTCTGGCAATGGGTTTGCCAGGATGTTCAACTGAGCAACAGCTACATTTGTATGAACTATTTAATGCAAGACATCGGCTGCTAGATTTTTGGTGCGGTCATCCGAATCAGGCGAAACCTAGACAATCGATCGGAGAATGGGACATTGCAGACTGGAAAAATACAACGGTTCATTTGCACCCACAGCTTAAAACTTCAGAAGTGCGAGAAGGTCTGACGCGCAGTTTAGAGCAACAAGCTCCTTTCTTGATTACGCGATATCTTGGTGCTTCTGTGCCTGAAGGAGAGAGTCTGTTTATTGATGGTGCGATCGCATCTGCAATGCTTCCTCTCTGGGATAGTTCACAACCTTTTACAGCACTGCTCGATCGCTATTTGAAACTTAAACCTGTTGATGCTGTGACCTTAGATCCAATTTCAGTGACGACTGCAATCGAGCAACTACAACTCGTGTTTCAGCAGCTTGAATCTTACTTATATCTCTTGCTGGACTCTCAAGAATGAGCAGATCGAAGATCTTTCGTGGCAGTGATATGAAATGAGAATTTGCTGGGCAGATTAGATTCAGGCGTTAGAAGTTCAAACAAACCGCACCTTAATAGGAGAAACGTTTCTCATGAAATCCGAACTGAAGGCAAAATTTCTCAACCATCTGCTATCGAAGAAGAAAGATCAAGGTTTCACCCTGATTGAATTGCTCGTTGTGATCATCATCATCGGGATTCTGTCAGCGATCGCGCTTCCTTCGTTCCTTAACCAAGCGAACAAAGGTAAGCAGTCTGAAGCAAAAACCTATGTTGGTACCTTGAACCGAACTCAGCAAGCTTACTTCTTGGAAAAGGGCAAGTTTGCTGCTAGTTTGGATGAGATGTCTAAGCCCGTTGCTGCTGCAACTGAAAACTATACTTACTCTTCAGCACCACCAGATAAGGTTACAGACAAAGTATTGAGCCTTGGAACAAGCAAGGGCGCGGCTCTGCGCTCTTACGGTGGAACTGTGTTTCTTGAAGTTGACTCAGCCTCCGGGGAAGCCAACACGAACGGAATTCTCTGTGAAAATACCAAGCCCGGAACAACCGCAGTCGCAATTGCTGAATCTGCAACCAAGTGTGGCAAAGACAGTTCACAGGTTAAGTAGTCTAACTTAGACAAACCTCTTCATGTTGAGTGGGTAAGCTAACTTACCCACTTTTTTGTTGCTTTTGTAGCATGAGCAACGATTGTATTTAACTGCATAATGAAGTACAAAACGAAACTTGCTCTCTAAAGCTAGAATTTTAAGATTCAGGGGTTTGTGCAATTCTGTTTGGTGGAAGTAACTCTAGTCAAGTAGCCAGAGCCGTGAGACTAATTGCCTTGATTGAAGTATCAGTACGGATTGTTCAGCGAAAGCTATGCTTGTAGATACTGCTTAAAGTTGAAGAACTCTAGCAACTCTGTCAACGAAGACTGATCGCTAATTGGTGTCATTTTTTCAACCTCTTGAACGGTCTCAGGTTTTAAGTACTGAAACACCTCTCGACGTAGCTTCTCGATCGCACTTTTCGGAAATGGCTCAATTTCATCTTCAAATCTTGCTAACCGACTTTTCGCAAAGTTCACTTGAAATTGAGAGCGCTTCAATAACCGTTGTCGAATGTTTTCAGCCAGAGAAGAATCTATCGTTTCCAACTGTTCAATCTCGCCTGTGGTTAACAATGGAACGACATCTAGATTCTCTTCCAGAAACAATAAGCTTCCTTCACGGTTGTACATTTCGATTCCATCAATTCCCAATGCACCTAAATCCGCTAGAGCTAAAATTCGAGCGACGATCGACAAATTTGGATCATCTAAGGCAGGTTGATAGATTGCCTGTTCTGCTGGATCATACGCGCAAATCGTAGCATCGATCGCCGATCGCACAATCGCACGATCGACTTCTGTAAAAACTCCCGAACAATATGAATTAATCAGATCGAGCAGTTGATCGATCGTTGCATTTTCGCTGACACCCATCGATCGCTGTCTGGTTGCATGGGGTTGCGGTTGTGCCTGAAAGATTTGAATCATGTCGTGAGTGACGACGCAGAGATCGAGCAATCGTTCAGCTTGAGCAATCTCATCCAGGCTCAAATCTGCGCGAATCGTTGTGAAAATCAACTGCGATCGACGTTGAACCTGAACAATGTGATCATGCGTGTGATAGTACAACTGATGCGATTGAATTTGTCGATCGAACTCTTGTAGCGCAAAGGTTTTTACTTGATCAATACAATCTGTCAATTCCTCAGATTGCTGCTGTGTTTCACAACTCATCGAACGGGATAAAGTTAAGGAGTATACAAATTCTAATCGATTAGCTGAAGATCTCAAGGACTTCCAAAGCGATAACCTTTTCCATACACGGTGGTAATTAAAGGTGTCTCTCCTTTGGCTTCGATTTTTCGTCGTAGTAATCGAATCTGTGCAACTAAAGCATTACTCGTCGGCTTCTCAGTTTCACTCCAAAGGTATTGCGAAATCTGTTCATGCGTGAGTAGCTGATTCGGTTGTCGCATTAGATAAGCTAAAAGCTGACTTTCTTTTTCTGAAAGCTCGATCGATCTTCCATTGCGATAGGCAACTTGATTTTGTAAGTCTAATTCCAAATCTTCGACTTTTAATCGTGCGATTGGAACAGGCTCGATCGTCGTGGGTCGGCGCAATAATGCTCTGACTCGCGCCAATAATTCTCGCAGTTCAAAGGGTTTGACAATGTAATCATCGGCTCCTGCATCGAGTCCTTGAACGCGATCGTCGATCGTATCTTTGGCGGTGAGAAATAAAACGGGAGTGGCATCTCCGCGCGATCGTAAACTTTGGCAGATGTCTAAGCCGGATTTGCCAGGGAGCATCCAATCGAGAATGAGAAGATCGTAAGGGTGACTGGCAGCCAGTTGTAAACCGCGATCGCCATCTTGCGCGACATCGACTTCATAGCCTTCGCGTGTCAGCAAACGGCTTAACGGTTCCGCCATTTCGAGTTCATCGTCCACCAACAGAATTTTCATCGAAACCTCCGAGGGTCTACCGTGTACACACAAGTCTTAGATCGCTTCGTTTCAGTCGGCTTCAGCCCCCTAAATCCCCCAAAATTGGGGGACTTTGACCTAGAAAAAGTTCTCCAATTCCAGAAAGGGTTCGTCCTTCAAAGTCCCCCAGAATTGGGGGATTTAGGGGGCGAAAGACTTCAGCAATGACCGATCCATCAACTTGTGTGTACACGGTAGAGCTTTAGCTACGGGGTTCCTTACGCCATTCGACTGAAGGAAAAATTGAGCGTCCAAGATCTAATATAGAGATTCCTTCGTTTATTTTTCTCGATATGTTGACGGTCGCATTGCCGAAAGGCGCACTCTTGAAAGATAGTATTCGGTTATTTAAAGCGATCGGGCTAGATTTTAGCGCGTTTCTCGAATCCGGCAATCGCCAACTGCAAATTACTGATCCAACCGGGACGGCAAAAGCGCTCTTGGTGCGAAATTCGGATGTTCCGGTGTATGTGGAATACGGACAGGCACAGCTTGGAATTGTGGGCTATGACGTGCTGAAAGAAAAAGCTCCAAACGTGGCGCATTTAATCGATTTGGGGTTTGGACAGTGCCGGATGTCGGTGGCAGTGAAGGCTTCGAGTTCTTATCGATCGTCGTTGGAGTTGCCGCTGCATGGTCGGGTGGCTTCCAAGTTTGTTCACTGTGCGCGAGAGTACTTTGAGAACTTAGATTTGCCTGTGGAAATTGTGCCGCTGTATGGATCAGTTGAACTGGGTCCGATCACGGGAATGTCAGAAGCGATCGTGGATTTAGTCGCGACTGGAAACACGCTAAGAGAGAATGGCTTGATTGAAATTGATGTGCTGTTTCAAAGTACTGCCCGATTGATTGCTCATCCGCTGAGTTATCGATTGGATACGGACGATATCAGCCAACATATCGAAAATATTCGGAATCAAATTACTGCATCGATCGTATGATTTCTTCTCGTCGCCCTAAAGAAACTGACTGGCGTTTGTTCCTTAGCCTCGCACCTTACGCCCGTCGGAATGTTCGATTGTTGTTATTGTCGATGGTTTTTTTAGTGCCATCTGCGATCGCGACTACGGTTCAGCCAATTCTCATCGGAAAAGCTGTCTCTCTTCTTAAGCAAGAACCTTCTGCTTCTGATTTTCCATTTGGTTTTTTGCGTGGCTTGCCGTTGAGCGAAGGACTAAACGTTTTAACGCTATTGTTATTAGCAACAGTTGTGCTTCGGTTGTTTTTTGATGCGTCTCAAGGCTTTATAGTGCAGAATGTCGGTCAGCGGATCACTGCAAATATTCGGAATGATTTGTTTGATCATGTGACTTCGTTGGCGGTGCGATTCTTCGATCGAACTCCGGTCGGAAAGTTGATCACGCGCTTAACCAGTGATGTGGAAGCTTTGGGAGAAGTTTTTTCAACTGGTGCGATCGGCGTTGTGGGCGATTTGCTCACAATGCTGGTGATAACAGGTGCAATGTTCCTGTATCAGTGGCAGCTTGCGTTGCTGTTAGTTTTGATGCTGATTCCGGTGACAGTATTGATTGTTTATTTTCAGCAGCAGTATCGGAAAGCGAACTATCGAGCGCGTGAAGAACTCTCAGAGTTGAACTCGATGCTGCAAGAGAACATTACTGGAATTGGTGTCGTGCAACTGTTTCGACGCGAGAAGTTTAACAGCGATCTTTATCGCCAAGTGAACAATCGGTATGTCAAAGAAGTCGATCGAACAATTTTCCACGATTCCGCTGTTTCTGCAACATTGGAATGGGTTTCGCTGGTTGCAATTTCTGGTGTTCTCGGTGTTGGTGGATGGCTCGTTACAGGTGGAAATCTAAACTTCGGGGTGCTTTCGACTTTTATTTTGTATGCTCAACGATTGTTTGATCCATTGCGTCAATTTGCCGAAAAGTTCACTGCGATTCAGGCTGGATTTACCGCAGTAGAACGGGTGAGCGAGATTTTGAATGAACCGATCGAGATTCGCGATCGAGCAGACGGGCATATTCCTCCTTCTTCCAAAGCAGGCGAAATTCGATTTGAAAATGTCTCGTTTGCTTACAAGGCAGATGAATATGTCTTGCAAAACCTCGATTTTACGATTCGTCCAGGTGAGCAAGTGGCGTTAGTTGGACCGACTGGAGCCGGAAAAAGCTCGATCATTCGCTTGCTCAGTCGATTGTACGATCCAACCAAAGGCAGAATTTTACTCGATGGCGTGGACATTCGAGACTTACCTCAAGCAGAATTGCGCCGACGAATGGCGATTATTTTGCAAGATGGCTTTTTGTTTGCTGGCGATGTCAAAGGCAATATAACTTTGGGTGAATCGTACAGCTTTGAGCAAGTTCGATCGGCGGCTGAGCAAACGAATGTCGATCGCTTTATTGAACAGTTGCCTCAAGGCTACGACACCATGCTGCGAGAACGCGGAACTAATCTATCGGGTGGACAAAAACAGTTACTTGCATTTGCTCGTGCCGCCATTCGCGATCCGAGAATTCTGGTTCTAGATGAAGCAACTGCCAGCTTAGATGTCGGTACTGAAGCGCTGATCCAGGATGCGTTAGAGCGATTGTTAGAACATCGAACGGCGATTATTATTGCTCACCGACTGTCTACGATTCGGAATGTCGATCGTATTCTCGTTCTCAAACGCGGTCAGCTTGTCGAATCCGGAACGCATGAAGAGCTTCTGAACTTGGGCGGACTCTATGCAAGTCTGTATCACTTACAGATGCTCGAAAGCTAAGGATTCGAGAACGTATTGAAATTACCGCCGCCGATCGCTCTTCCAGGAATCGGTCTTGGAACAGTGAACGGTTGCTGATTTACAACAGGTGCAGGCTGTTGAATGACTCCGAAATCTGAAGGCTGAATTGGTTGTGGAGCAACTGTTTGAACTGAGGTATTCATTGGAGGCGCGATCGGTGACGGTGCAGAAATCACTGGAGCCGTTCCCGGTGCGATCGGTTGAACGCCTTCAACTAATGCGGAAAAAGAATTCGTTGGTGCGGCATTAATCGGATTGTCTAGACGAATCGTGCCTTCGATCGGGGCTTGAGCAATCGGACGATTTTCGGTTGCTAACTTGTCGATCGCTTCTTGTAATCGATTTGCAGGCAGGGGAGCGGGAATTGTTGGATCAGGCTGTGTTGTGCTCGTCAGTCCGAGTTGGGTGCTTAATGCGTTTGTAAACGCTCCAAATACGCCTTGACCGGATGGAGTTTGAACTGATTGTGGAGGGGTAACAGATTCAGGCACAGTGGAAAAAAGCCGATTGGTTGGCGTTGGATTGGGTGCAGTGGGATTTGCTTGCGTTGCTGGTCTCCCTGGGGTTTGAGTGGCTTGCGATCGAGAGTTCACCTGGATGTCGTTCATCAATAGCGAGAGCGAATCGATATCGGCTCCGATCGCTTGCTCTTCAGAGGATAGCGTTTCGTTTGAATTGGAAATGCCGAGATTGGTTGCAAGTTCTGGACGACTGAAGAACTCCCAGGCAAATAGTATGAGGAATAAAAGCGCGATCGAGGGTCCCCAAAATACGGGACGACCGAGCGGACGCAACCGAGCTAATCCATACCGAACCCAAGACGACTGACGACGCATAATCCACATCTCCGAGCACTTACCGCCGATTGTATTCGATCGAACCAAATCGGCATCTATTTTAGTTTTCCCCAATGTTCACCAGACAATCCGGAGCATCGTGGGCAGGACTATTCACCGAAAGTGGAACGGGATAGGCTTGCATCGAATCAGTATAGGGATGTAGTAAGGATTGCGCGTCTTTGAAAGTCGGATCGAGCCAGCGATCGTAGTTTTCTTGACTCAAGATGACGGGCATTCGATCGTGAACGGTTGCCGCGAGTTGATTCGGCTCAGTGGTAATAATCGTACAGGTTTCAATAGGTTCACCGTCTAAAGAATTCCAGCGCTCCCAAAGTCCTGCAAATGCGAACGGTTCGTGATTTTCTAATTGAAAGTAGAACGGTTGCTTTTTGCTGCCTTGCTTTTTCCATTCGTAGTAACCATCCGCGACGATCAGACAGCGACGACGTTTGAAGGCATCGCGGAAAGAGGGCTTTTCGTGGACGGTTTCGGCGCGGGCGTTGATCAATTTATTGCCGATCGCGGGATCTTTTGACCAAGATGGAATTAAGCCCCAACGTAAAAGTTTGAGGTGATGCGGTTCAACGATCGCTGGAATTGATTGGGTGGGTGCAATGTTATAACGCGGTTGCCAGGCTGGAACTTCATTGAGGTCAAACATTGCGGCAAGTTCAGCAGCAGAATGGGTTTGGGTAAATCTTCCACACATAAGAGATCACTGAAAATGAGAAAACCCCAACTTTGGTTAAAAGCTGGAGTTCCAATGTTCTAGCTTACCGAACTCGATCGACTATAGCTTTTCAAAATCGATCTCTTGGCGTTCAAAGTGGTTTTTCACGTTATCAACCACGTTGTACGCATTCTTGCCCGGTTCTGCACGAGTTTCGTCGATACCTTCGGTCGAACCTGCAACTTCCTTCCAAGCTTCCAGTCCGCCTTTCAGTTCAGCAATGTTCTTGAAACCCGCTTGACGCAGCATTCTTGCAGCTTCAGCAGTTTCTTGATCGGTTGCACCATAAACATAGATATCGCGCTCTGGCTCGTAGTTGCTTTTGGTCAGTTCGACCACTTCGTTCATCGGAAAACAGAGTGCGCCCATGATGTGTCCGTGATTGTAAATATCTCGGTTCCGCACATCAATGATCGATAATCCAGGCTCGCCCCATTCGAGGCGAGATTTCAGATCATGCACAGAAGATTCTGTTTTTAATCCATGTGGGGTCGGAGTAATGTTGGGAAGGGCTTCTTTAGCTTTTTCAATTGCATCTTCTAGAATAGACATAATAAGTACTTCCTGTAGAGGTCATGATTAATCTAACGGGAAGCTTAGAAATGACTAATCTAGCTGTGGTCAGAAGCCTTTAGTCGTCGCAAGGTAGATTAGTGAAACTTATTCAAACGTTTTTGTCCGCCAAGGAGTTGGATCAACGGCGGCTCCATGTACGAAAAAGCCCCAATGTAAGTGCGGTCCAGTCGCAGATCCGGTAGAGCCGATCGCTCCAATTCGCTGCCCTGGTTTCACTAAATCGCCTTCTTTGACATCAATCCGACTCATGTGAATGTAGATCGTTTCAACTCCCTGACCGTGATCGAGTCCGACACAGTTTCCATGTACTCGAAACCCTTGAGATTCCCGTCCCACCAGAACAACTCGACCCGCAGCAGGAGCGACGATCGCTGATCCAGATCCGCCTGCGTAATCAATGCCTCGGTGATAGTAATCCTTCGCGAACACGCCGTTGTAATAGCGGCGAATTCCATACCCAGAAGTCACTGCACCGTTACTCGGACGAGCGAATTTACCTGACCATAATTTTTCAGGAGAGACGATCGCTTTAAACGCATCAATGCGATCGAATTCCCGATCATCACCATTGCTATCTTTTCCAGGTGGCAACCAAATGCTTTGAGTCGGAAACGATCGATTTCTCAAAGTGACCGGAATTGTTTGTGTGTCTGAACCTGAAGCAATTTGAACTGATAAGCGACCGGGACGATCAAGCGGCGTTGTTGGTAGTAACGTCCGATAGCGATTATTGCCTAAATCGAACGATGGATAGTTCTTTCCGTTAAAGCTGACTGTCGGAGCAGATTCAGCGCGGGTGATAACTGCGATCGTGTCTCCGAGAGCGGGAGATTGAGGCGCGATTTGGGCTTGGAGGGCGCGAGAAGGCGTTGCGAAAACGAGAAGGAGCGCAATAGCAATTCCAATGAGAGTAAAACGCTTTGTCAGGAACACGGCACTACGATTGATACAAGACAGACAACAGTTTACAGTTTGTCAGGGATAAGAAATGTATCGAGAGGCGTGGAATGTTTTGGAGAAAGGTTGCGGCGGTTCTAGCAATTTGGCTGTTTCTAAGTTTGCCTGTATTGGCAGATGACTATCAGTTTCAGACGAATCACGATCGGGATGGAATTGGCAAGATTTATATGGGGCGCGAGATTGCTGAAGTGATGGGACATCAGGGCGCGGGATGGTTAGAACGATCGAGTCGCACTTCTGAAGAACAACCCGAAAAAGCGATCGCGGCTTTACAACTCAAACCCGATAGCGTTGTTGCGGATATTGGAGCGGGAACTGGATATTTCAGCTTTAGAATTGCGCCACAAGTTTCAAAAGTTTATGCAGTCGATGTTCAGCCTGAAATGATTGAGATTCTGAACTATCTCAAAGACGAGAAGAAGATTGCGAATGTCGAACCGATTTTAGGGAGTGAAACCGAGCCGAATTTGCCAGAAAACAGCGTTGATTTAGCCTTGTTGGTCGATGCCTATCACGAGTTTGAATATCCTAAGGAAATGATGGCGGGAATTCGTCGATCGCTTAAATCTCACGGGCGCGTTGTCCTACTCGAATACAGAGGTGAGAATCCATTCGTATTCATCAAACCGCTGCACAAAATGACTCAAAAGCAAGTTCGGCAAGAAATGACCGCTGCCGGATTGAACTATGTTGAAACTCGAAATGGACTTCCGCAGCAGCACATTTTGATTTTTGAAAAGGCAGGTTAGGAAACATACCAGAACGTTCTATCTTCATAAGGGCAAGTTAGACGTGAGCGATCGAGATGAGAACGTTAATTTTTGGGATGTTGCTGCTTGCGTCGCCTGGATTTGCGGCAGATTTTGACCTTGATCCAAAAGTGATTCAAAACAGTCCCGTTCTACAACGCTGGCAAAAACAGATTCCAAATGTAACCGAAGAGATCAAAACCGATCCGAGTTTTCGCCCAAGAGTTCGAGTCGGTTACTCTGCTTCAGAATTGCAGCTTGGAATCGAAGATTTGCGAATCGATCGGACAAATTTCACCGCTAGTGCAAACTATCAATATTCTAATTGGGGTGCAGATCTTCGCTATTACGTTCGCCCCTTGGGAAGCTATGTCAACGTTGCACCTGTGATCGGATATCGGCATTTACAAGTCCAAGGACAATCGATCGACGGTGCAAATATTGGAATCAGAGCTTTGTTCGTTCTCTCGCGTGGAGGTGGAGCCGATATTAGCCTCACTCAAAGTTGGGTTGCTCCCTTTAGTGCGGATGAAACGGGATTAACGACTTTAGCGATCGGGTACGCGCTCACGCACAATCTGAGGCTTTCGACAGAATTTCAGAGACAGAATTCTTCGATCGAAAAATCGAGCCGAATCGGAATTGGGATCGAATGGATGCCTTAAGATAAAAGATGTTCTGAAATATTGAAAGTGCGATCGTGACTATTACTCCGCTTCCCCCCAATCGTTCTGTTTCGATTGAAAACCGTCCAGATGCGCTCGGCAGATTTGGCAAATTCGGCGGTAAATATGTACCCGAAACCCTGATGCCCGCATTAGCAGAACTCGAAGCTGCTTACAAACAGTACAGTCAAGATCCAGCCTTTCAAGCAGAACTTCAAGGGCTTTTGAAAGATTACGTCGGTCGTCCTAGTCCGCTGTATTTTGCAGAACGACTGACCGAACACTACGCCAAACCGGATGGAACAGGCGCACAGATTTATCTCAAGCGCGAAGACTTGAACCACACAGGAGCGCACAAGATCAATAATGCGATCGCTCAAGCCCTCCTCGCGAAACGGATGGGTAAACAGCGCGTGATTGCTGAGACGGGAGCCGGACAGCATGGAGTCGCGACTGCTACGGCTTGCGCTCGATTTGGCTTACAGTGCGTCGTGTACATGGGCGTTCACGATATGGAGCGTCAGGCACTCAATGTCTTTAGAATGCGCTTAATGGGTGCGGAAGTGCGCCCCGTTGCGGCTGGAACCGGAACCCTCAAAGACGCGACCTCCGAAGCAATTCGCGATTGGGTGACGAATGTTGAAACCACGCATTACATTCTCGGATCGGTTGCAGGTCCTCATCCTTATCCGATGATCGTTCGTGATTTTCATGCCATTATCGGTCAAGAAACCCGCGCTCAATGTCAGGAAAAATGGGGCGGACTGCCAGACATTCTCTTGGCTTGCGTGGGTGGCGGCTCGAATGCGATGGGGCTGTTTCACGAATTTGTCGAAGAGTCGAGCGTTCGGATGATCGGAGTCGAAGCGGCTGGTCATGGTGTGGAAACCGACAAACACGCAGCAACTTTGACCAAAGGGCGTGTTGGAGTGCTTCACGGTGCAATGAGTTATCTATTGCAAGATGAAGATGGACAGGTGATCGAGCCGCATTCAGTCAGTGCAGGTTTGGACTATCCGGGAGTGGGTCCTGAACATAGCTATCTGATGGAAGCAGGACGAGCGGAATACTACGCGGTAACGGATGAGCAAGCGTTAGCAGCATTTCAAAAGCTGTCGCAGTTAGAGGGAATTATTCCAGCACTCGAAACGGCTCATGCGATCGCGTATCTTGATGCCCTTTGCCCCCAACTTTCCGGCAGTCCTCGCATCGTGATCAACTGTTCAGGACGTGGCGATAAAGATGTCCTAAGCGTCTCGAAAATTCTCAATCCTTAGGGATGTCTGCCCGTTTGGAACGAAACCCAGACGGGCATTTATCTAAAGCGTTATTTGATCCCCTGTTCCCCGTAAGATATGGGTGAAGTGTCAAACAAATAACCCGTGAAAGCAATCACCCTTCTTGGTTCAACCGGATCGATCGGGACACAAACGCTGGATATTGTTTCTCAGCATCCCGATCAGTTTCGTATCGTCGGTATGGCAGCGGGACGCAATGTGGAGTTATTCGCGCAGCAGATTCGCACATTTCGACCGGAAATCGTCGCAATTTGTGAAGAAAGTAAACTGGCAGAATTGAAAGACGCGATCGCAGATCTCGATCCACAACCGATCATTCTCTCTGGCGAGGCTGGCATCGTTGAAGTTGCCCGTTACG
This sequence comes from Leptolyngbya sp. AN10, assembly GCF_050565645.1. Taxonomy (NCBI): domain Bacteria; kingdom Bacillati; phylum Cyanobacteriota; class Cyanophyceae; order Leptolyngbyales; family Leptolyngbyaceae; genus Leptolyngbya; species Leptolyngbya sp. AN10. The sequence continues at coordinate 46,508 of NZ_JBNXVP010000028.1, read as the reverse complement.
GAGATGCGGAATCGGTAGTGAGTGGGATTGTCGGCTGTGCAGGATTGTTGCCCACGATCGCGGCAATTGAAGCTAAGAAAAATATCGCTTTAGCAAACAAAGAAACGATTATCGCGGGTGCGCCCGTTGTTCTGCCTCTGATGCAAAAACATGGGGTGAAAATGCTTCCCGCAGATTCGGAACATTCTGCGATTTTCCAATGTTTGCAGGGCGTTCCGAATGGTGGATTGAAAAAAATTATTTTGACGGCTAGTGGTGGATCGTTCCGCGATTTGCCTGTGGAGAAGTTGGCATCGGTGACGGTAGCAGATGCGCTGAAACATCCGAATTGGACAATGGGACGCAAGATCACGATCGATTCTGCCACACTGATGAACAAAGGCTTAGAAGTGATCGAAGCACATTACTTATTTGGAGTAGACTACGACGATATTGAAATTGTGATTCACCCACAAAGTATCATTCACTCGCTGATTGAACTGCAAGATACTTCGGTGCTGGCACAGTTGGGATGGGCAGATATGCGGCTGCCGTTGTTGTATTCGTTGTCTTATCCCGATCGAGTTCCGACGACTTGGGAACGGTTGGATCTGGTAAAGCTGGGAACGCTAACTTTCCGAGAGCCGGATCACGCGAAATATCCTTGCATGGAGTTGGCGTATGCAGCGGGTCGAGCGGGTGGCTGTATGCCTGCGGTGCTGAATGCGGCGAATGAACAGGCAGTGGCGCTATTTTTAGAAGAAAAGATTCGGTTCTTGGATATTCCGCGATTGATTGAAGAAACTTGCGATCGCTACACCAATCAGAATCGTTCAAACCCAACGCTAGAAGAGATCCTGGCGGCAGATGAATGGGCGCGTCAGACCGTAGTTTCTGCAAGTCAGTTAGTCGAGGTATAGGGAAAAAGCGCGATCGTTCTGGTTGAGCGATCGCGCTTTATTTCAAATAGGCTAGAGAATTACTTGAGTCATTAGAGCAAGACGAATGACTTATCGATACAGTTTGCTGATCGAGTGGTCAGAAGAAGATCAGCTTTATTTGGTAACAATTCCTGAGTTTGCAGAATTTGTGATGCAGCCTTGTACGGCGGGGAAAAGTTACGAAGAAGCGGTACAGAAAGCGCAAGAAGCGATCGCAAGTTATCTGGAGTATTGCGAAACAGCAGGAATAACGCCACCAGAACCCAGAGTTCCATCAGTAGTTTAACGCTCCAGAATGAGTGTGACAGGTCCATCGTTCTCGATCGACACCTGCATCATCGCGCCAAATTTTCCAGTTTCGATCTTCAGTCCACTTTGGCGCAGTTTTTCAACAAATTGGTTGTAAAGTTGTTCGGCTCGATCGGGTGAAGCGGCTCGATCGAATGAAGGTCTTCGTCCTTTGCGACAATCGCCGTAAAGGGTGAATTGGCTGATGACTAGGATTTCACCGTTGATATCTTGAACCGATTGATCGAATCGTCCTTCGGTTGAAAAAACTCGTAACTCTAAACATTTTCGTGCCATCCAGTCGAGTTCTAATTCGGTATCGGTATCAGCAATTCCGACTAAGAGATTTAAGCCTCGATCGATTTTTCCAATCACTTCCCGATCGACCACGACTTGAGAAGACAGAACTCGCTGGAGCACAACACGCATAAATTACGGAGTCGAATAACTGGGGTGAATTCGGGGATGAAGTAATCGATCGACGGGCTGCTCATTCTGTAAATGAGAGTGTGCGATCGCGTTCACATCAGTCGGTTTGACTCGACAATACCAGATTTCATCCGGTAAAACTCGCACCGTTGCGCCGAGATTGCATTGTCCTTGACACTCGGCAGGCACGATCGACACATCGGAAACAGAACATTCTAAAAAAGCTGCCAGCACCTCGGCTGATCCTTGAGCAAGACAGCTTTGATACTGGCAGATTAAAACCTGTTTAGAAGACATTGAAGAAATAAGCGACGAAGGATGAAAAAACGGAACTTCGTCTGTTATGCCCTAGATTGCCCTTAGCGACCGAAACCTTTTCCCTTATTTTCCGAGGATGGGCATAGACAAGCCTCGATTTGCGATCGTAATTCCGCATGATCCAAGCCTTGTCCGATCAGGACTAACTGATTTTTCGGTGCGCCTTTCCATTCATCGTCATCGAGTGAGAATCGTTTGCCACTGAGATGGAAAATGTGACGCTTCGGGCTTTCATCAAACCAGAGAATGCCTTTGGCGCGGAAGACAGTAGTTGGAATTTGACTGTCTAGGAAGCGCTGGAATTTCCGAATGCTAAACGGTTTGTCGCTCTCGAATGAGATCGAAGTAAAACCATCATTCTCTAAGTGATTCGAGTGATGGTGATGGTCGTGATCATGATCGTGATCGCAATGACCGTGATCATGATCGCAGTTGGAATGATCGTGATGATCGTGGGCGTGATGATCATGATGGTCGTGATCATGATCGTGATGATCGGATTCGGCATCGGGATCGAAGAATTTATCCGACTCGAATAATCCAACGCTCAATAATGCCGCAAGTGGAACTTGACCTTTGACAGTGCGAAGAATTCTCGCGCCTTCTTTGATATCGCGAATCCGAACTTCGAGTGCATCAACGTTGGCTTCATCGACTAAATCAGTTTTGTTCAGCAGAATGATGTCACCGTAAGCGATTTGGCTATAAGCGGCTTCACTGTTGAACAAATCTAAGCTGAAGTTCTCGGAATCAACGACTGTAACGATCGAATCGAGTCGAGTCAGATCGCGTAATTCAGTTCCTAAGAAGGTCAGCGCAACCGGAAGCGGATCAGCGAGTCCAGTTGTTTCAACCACTAAATAATCAATCTGATCCTGACGCTCTAGAACTTTGTAGACCGCATCCACGAGATCATTATTGATCGTGCAACAGATACAACCGTTGCTGAGTTCGACCATGTTGTTATCTTCGTCGGTCTGGATAATCAGTTCGTTATCGATGCCAATTTCACCGAACTCATTCACCAAAACCGCCGTTTTCAAACCTTGCTGATTCGTCAGAATGTGATTGAGCAACGTGGTTTTACCGCTGCCCAAAAATCCTGTGATAATCGTAACCGGAAGCCCAGTTTTGGGCGTATCCATCGTAGATTCGGACTGAGTGCTGACTGATTGCATAGCACGATCGCATCAAATATCTTTTCCCCATTATTGCTGATAAGAATCGATTACGATGGGATATCGATCGTTATTCATTTTGAAAGTTTCATGGCTTTAGTCGTTTACAACACCTTAACTCGCCGCAAAGAACCGTTTGAGCCAATCGAATCGGGTCATGTGAAGATGTATTGCTGTGGCGTAACGGTGTACGACTATTGCCATTTGGGTCATGCTCGATCGTATATCGTCTGGGATACGGTTCGGCGGTATTTGACTTGGCGCGGGTATAACGTGCGCTACGTGCAGAACTTTACGGATATTGATGACAAAATTCTCAATCGAGCGCGAGAAGAAGGATCATCAATGGAAACAGTCGCAGAAACGAATATTCAACGATATTTCGAGGATATGCGGCGTTTAAATATTCTCGATGCGGACGCTTACCCACGAGCAACCGAGACTTTGGACGGCATTAAACGTCTGATTCGTGAGTTAGAAGAAAAAGAATTCGCGTATGCAGCAGATGGCGATGTCTATTATGCAGTTCAGCGAGATAAAGAGTATGGCAAGCTTTCGGGGCGCAAATTAGACGATATGCAGGCGGGCGCTTCGGGACGGGTTGACGAGACAGAACCGAAGAAGCGCTACCCGTCTGATTTTGCTTTGTGGAAGGGCGCGAAACCGGGAGAACCTGCGTGGGAGTCGCCTTGGGGGAAAGGTCGTCCGGGCTGGCATATTGAATGCTCGGCAATGGTACGGGAATTTTTGGGAGAGTCGATCGATATTCACGTCGGCGGCGCAGATCTAGTCTTTCCGCATCACGAGAACGAGATTGCTCAATCGGAACCTGTCACGGGTCGATCGCTTGCCAATTACTGGATGCACAACGGAATGGTGAATGTAGACGGTGAAAAAATGTCGAAATCGCTCGGCAACTTCACCACGATTCGAGATTTGTTAGATAAAAAAGGCGTTGATCCGATGGTGGTTCGATTCTTCGTGCTGCAAGCGAGTTATCGAAAGCCGATCGACTTTACCAAAGATGCCATTACCGCTGCTGAAAATGGTTGGAATACGCTAAAAGATGGCTTGCTGTTTGGGTACAAGCTAGATGCAACACCGGATCAAGCCTTTGAACCTGTTGAATCAATCATTAAAGAATTCCAATTTGCGATGGATGATGATTTCAATACATCTGGTGCATTAGCAGCGTTATTCCCCGTTGCAAAAGAATTACAGCGGCAAGGAAATATTTTCGTACACGAAGGTAAAACAGAATCCGCACCTGAAGTATTACTTCCTCAGTGGAAGACATTGATAGAACTTGCGAAAATTTTGGGATTAGAGGCAGAACCGGAGCTACAGACTTCTAGCGGATTTTCGGACGATCAGATCGAAGCGATGATTCAACAGCGGAAAGATGCGAAGAAAGCGAAGAATTTTGCGGAAGCCGATCGCATTCGTAACGAACTTCAGGCGCAGGGAATCACTCTAATCGACAAACCCGGTAACGAAACCATTTGGCATCGTTAAACTAAGGAATGTGCGTATAATGACTAATCTCCGATGGCAGGTTTTCCGCTGGAGATTCGCGCTCTTTTGTCCTGAATTATCCACACCGCTCCATGATCTCTGAACTATCACAATTCCTGAATGCGATCGACATTCCCGCTGACTGGGTGGGACTGCGAGCGATGAAGGAAGCATCTACCACTCGCTCAGTTCGTGATGGCATTCCCGAAAATAATGGCTCCTCGCTGACTCAAGGCGTAATGGTCGAAGTCTTAGTCAAGGGGCAAATCGGCTATGCTGCCACGAATGTGCTGACCTTAGAAGGCATTCGAGCAGCGGCACAAACGGCATATCGTCAAGCGATCGCGGCTTCGGAATGGAATATTTACTCGACTCCGATTTCAGCCCGTCCGAAAGTCGTTGGACAGTACGTTTCTCCATTGGCAAAGCCGTTTGATGCGCTGAGTCCAGGAGAGATTAATGAAATCCTGACAAAGATTACTCGCGAACTCAAGGTGTCGGATCAAATCGTGCAATCCAGTGCGACCGCATTGACGACTGAGACAGAAACTTGGTTCGTGAGCAGTAATGGATCGGAAGTGTACCAGCATTTCTTTCGGATTGGGACGGATTATTCTGCGACGGCTCAAGAAGGTGGCGTGGTACAACGTCGATCGAATAATGGCTGGCTTGCAAGCTGCTATCAGGGCGGATTAGAGTATTTCATTACTCCAGATTTGTGGGCGCGGGTTCAACAAATTGGAGCACAAGCGATCGAGCTTTTGACGGCTGAGGATTGTCCGAGTGAGACGACGACACTGGTTCTTGCGCCGGATCAAATGCTGCTACAGATTCACGAAAGCGTTGGGCATCCATTGGAACTCGATCGTATTTTAGGCGATGAGCGGAACTATGCAGGCGGAAGCTTTGTGAAACTCCAAGACTTCGGAAACTTAGTCTATGGTTCTCCGTTGATGAACATTACGTTTGATCCAACGGTTTCTGGAGAGTTCGCAAGCTATAACTTTGATGACACTGGCGCACCCGCAACCCGTGAATATTTGATCAAAGAAGGCATTTTGCAGCGTGGAGTTGGAAGCCTCGAAAGTCAAGCGAGAACGGGTGTAAAAGGTGTTGCTTGTGCGCGAGCATCTTCTTGGAATCGACCGCCGATCGATAGAATGGCGAATCTGAACCTTGAACCTGGAGATAAGAGCTTTGAGGAACTGATTGCAGGAATCGATCGCGGAATTTATATGGAATCGAATCGCTCTTGGTCGATCGATGATCAGCGGCATAAATTCCAGTTCAGTTGTGAATATGCCAAACGCATCGAAAACGGTAAGTTGACAACGACTTTGAGAAATCCGAACTATCGCAGCATTACGCCTCAGTTCTGGGGTGGATTGGTTGCAGTCGGAGATCGATCAACTTGGCAAATGTATGGCACACCAATGTGCGGAAAGGGTGAACCGAATCAAGCGATCACCGTAGGGCATGGTTCCCCGATCGCGGTGTTTGCCAATATTGAAGTGTTTGGCGGTGGAGAATAATGTTAGAACAAAGCTTTAATCAATTGGTCGATGAGATTCGGAGCCAATTGAAGCCAGATGAACAATTCACACTCACATTAGAGAGTGAGCAGAGCCAGTTTACTCGGTTCAATCATGCGAAGGTTCGCCAAACGGGAACCGTGAATGATGGGAACTTGCAGTTAGTGTTAATGCACAATCAGCGGAGTAGCTATCGAGAGTTTCCCTTTACTGGAGATTTCGAGAGCGATCGACAAACCGCGAAAACCGCGATCGAGACTCTGCGCGAAGAAGTTGCACAACTGCCAAAAAATCCGTTTCTTGTGCTTCCTGCTGGTCACAATACGAGCCGCGAAGTTCACACAGGTCAGTTGCTTGAACCGGATGAAGTCGTTTCGACTCTATTACCTGTTGTTTCTGATCTAGATTTCACAGGCATCTATGCGGCTGGATCAATGATTCGAGCTTATGCGGATTCAGTGGGACAAACACATTGGTTTGCAACGGATTCTTATTCGCTTGATTACTCATTGTTTACTGATGATGGACAAGCAGTAAAAGGAACATTCGCCGGATCGAATTGGGATAGTTCAGCTTACAAAGCGAAAATCGAAGAATCTCGATCGCAGTTAGCTCGAATGGCTCAACCACCAAAATCCATTCAGCGCGGACAGTATCGAACCTATCTTGCGCCTGCTGCTGTTTCGGAACTCATGACGATGCTTTCCTGGGGTGGGATTAGTGAAGCTTCTCATCAACAAGGTGGAAGCTGTTTTAGTGCAATGCGACGAGGGGAAAAGAAGCTATCTCCGAAGTTCACGCTAAAAGAAAACTTCAAATCAGGATTAGTTCCTAGATTCAATGAACTGGGTGAAATTGCACCTCTAGAACTTTCGCTGATTGAATCCGGTGAATTGATTAATATGCTCACTTCATCGCGAACTGCGAAAGAATACGGGCTTGGATCGAATGGTGCAACAGGTGGCGAAGAACTACGATCGCCGGAAATTCTCGCAGGCGATTTAGAACACGATCGAACCCTTGCAGAACTGGGGACAGGATTGTATCTCTCAAATCTGCACTATCTCAATTGGAGCGATCGACCGACTGGACGAATTACCGGAATGACTCGGTATGCTTGCTTCTGGGTTGAGAATGGTGAAATTGTTGCCCCGATCGAGAATCTTCGATTTGATGATAGTCTCTATCAATTCTGGGGCGAGAACTTGATCGCGCTCACGAGCTTCCGAGAGTTTATTCCTGATGTTGGAACATACAGCCATCGAAATCTAGGAGGCTTTCTGACTCCTGGGATGCTAGTCGAGAACTTCACATACACACTGTAGAGCGATGATCATTACTCACGATTGATCATCTGCTGACAAAACTCACGATCGCTCTGATCCGCATTCGGATTGTTCTGAAGATAATCTCCTGCCCATTTACAGCTTCGCTTTAATAGGGTATCTAAGTCTAAATCAGTCAAATCCCACGCGGTGACGCGGCGATCGTCGCTGGCAGTGTACAAGGTTTTACCGTCCGGGCTGAAGTCTAAACCGTACACACTATCTTCGTATCCGGTGAGTACTGCGATCGGAGTTCCATCTCGCTTCCACAATCGAACCGTTTGATCATCACCTGACGATGCCAGGATTTGACCATCCGGGCTAAATTGCACATTCGTTACTAAATCAGTGTGTCCAAGCAGGGGAGGTCGAATCAGTTTGCCATCGATCGTCCACAGCTTCACGGTTTTATCATCGCCTGATGAAGCCAAAATCTGACCATCTGGACTAAAACTGATTCCTCGCACACCGCCTGTATGAGCATCAGCAATCTCTCTAATCAGGGTGCCGTCTCGCTTCCACAGGCGAATCGATTGATCTTCACTCGCAGATGCGATCGTTTGTCCGTCGGAGCTAAATCTGACGCGCCATAGAATTCCGGTGTGTCCCTTTAGCGGTTTTGATTGTCCTGAAAGCGTCCAAAGCCTCACGGTTTGATCATTACTACCGGAAGCAAGTAATTGTCCATCGGGGCTGAATTGAACCTCATTGATCACGTGCGTGTGACCGCTGAATGGTTTTAGCTGAGTTCCATCTTTTTTCCAACGAAAGATAATTCCGTTTCTGCCCGTTGCTGCGATCGTTTGTCCATCCGGGCTGAGACTCGCCGAATACAGTTTATCGGTTGCTCCTTTGAGGGTGCGAATGATCTGACCATTGCGCTGCCAAAGAATGACGGCTGTATCATGACTCGCAGAAGCCAAAAACTGACCATCTCGGCTCACTTTCACGCTGTTCACATCCGCCGTGTGCCCAGTAAAAATCGTCATCCTGGAGCTAGAAGGTTGCCAGAGTCGAATCGTTTTATCTTGACCTGAAGATGCGATCGTTTGACTGTCTCGACTAAAACTCACCCCATTCACGAGGCTGTTATGTCCGTTGAGAACTGCGATCTCGACTCCATTTGGTTTCCACAATCGAATAGTTTTATCTGCGCTCGCTGTTGCAATCATCTGACCATCTGGACTGAAACTCACTTGATAAACGGTGCTGCGGTGTCCTTGTAAGCGACCAATCTGCTTTCCTTCCAGCGTCCAGAGCTTCACCTCACCCTCATTCACTTCCGCAGACGCGATCGTTTGTCCATCCGGACTGAAATCAATGTCGATCGCGCTATTTTGATGAGCATTGATCTCTCGAATCTTGGTTCCATCTGGCTTCCACAGGTATATCTTTCCATCGATACTCGCAGTTGCGATCGTGTTTCCATCCGGGCTAAACTTTGCCGACTCAACCGGATCTTGACTCGCTGTAAATTGCGCGATCTGGGTTCCATCTTGCTTCCAGAGTCGAGCAGTTGCATCATCACTGCTCGATAGTAACATTTGTCCATCGGGGCTAAAACTTACACTGGAGAGTCGGTCAGTATGTCCCTGAATTGTTCTGATTAATGTGCCATCTGCTGTCCAAAGTCTGATTGTGCGATCGCTACTTGCAGACACCAGCATCTTTCCGTCGGGGCTGAAGTTTACATCCCGCACGGCTGCTGTGTGACCTTTCAAAGTCCGAATCAACGTTCCGTTCCGCTGCCAAAGCTTGATGGTCTTGTCTCCACTTGCAGATGCGATCGTTTGTCCATTGGGGCTAAAGACCGCTCGCCTGACCCAGTGATTGTGTCCTTCTAGGCGATTGTGTTCTCGAATTCGGTAAATTGCTTTGCCTAATGTAGACATCACATCGAGCCGAGTTGCGCGATCGAGCCACGGTGTTTTTTGCAGCAATCGACCGGCTCGGATTCCTTGTAAAAGCGCTTGAAACTCTTGTCGAGGAAACAAAGCATCTGAGGACACCGTTAAGGCTTTGATTTCGCCAGCTTGAGCAATCTTATGACTCGCTTCGGCAGCTTGATACTGCCAATATGCCACGATCCCTAGAATTGAGGTCAGAATGAACCCTGCGCTCACACCTGCGATCGTTCGATGTTGGAGCTTAGATTCTGCCTTACGACTTGCCGCGACGTATTCCCGATGCAGCAGTGATGGAATGGGTTGTTTTTCCGCTGCTTGCACGAGCCAATTTTCCGCTGCTTCTAGACTTTGACCCCGCAGCAGTAAGCTTGGATCGCGATCGTGCTGTTGCCAATCGTGAGCACGAATGAGCCAGCGAGTGTGAATTTGAGCGTGGTCGAGATCGGTGTTAATCGCTTCAGTCAGTCGGTGTAGCGCTTGATCGGTGGAGTCAGAAGAGCGCATGAAGATCCAGTTCAATGCGGCAAGCGCGGGATGCGTCTCAGCAGGATTCACATCGCGGCAAACGACTCCGATCAACCGTTTGCGGTGTTCGATCGCGTATTCGAGTTCTTTACGGCATTCTTCAGACGCGATCGAATCTGGGCTGAGCAAGAACAAAAACGTATGTGCTGTGATGATTCCGTCTCGAATGGCGGCTCGCCAATCGGCATTCGGGGGAATATCTTCCCAATCGATCCAGGTTGATTGTTGCTGTCGATCGAGTGCGGTAATGAGTGTTTTCGCACAGGCTTGATCGCGGCGGGAGTAAGACACAAAAATTTTGAGCTTGATCGCTTCGATAGAGCTTAAGGAGGTCATGCACCTAATGAGGATAGATAGTAGATAGCAATCCCGACGAGTGTTGCTGTGTGAAGCATCGCGACAGTTGTGAAAGTTTATTTCGGGTCAGTCCACCTGCAACAGTGGGCTTATTTGAAATTCACTAAAATGACGATTTAGAAGCGTCTTGGTCTAGGAGAGGGCTTCGGATTTGGGGTAGGAGAGATCTTAGGCTCTGGGTCGTTAGGTCCTTGAGCCGATTGTATGCCACCTATACTTCCGGGGCGCGGAAGCCTTAAAGGAACGGGACTATCGGCTAGTGTGAACGCGATCGTGCAATCCGCATGAATAAACCACTCTGTTTGATCATCCAGGGGAGCACTCAGTGTAATTTGCAGAAAAGCTTCGTCGATCTGGCAAGCTTCGATCGAGTATTCCGAATTCGCAGAGATGGGAGCCTTTTCTGAGTCTGATAACTCTGTTGGATCTGCTTTCCGTTGTAGCAACCAAGTGTCCTTCGCGGTTTTAAGAATGAGCGTCATGAGATTTCCCCTGATAATGATGCGAGACTGCGATCGAGGCAATGTAGAACGTTCGTTGCGTCTTGAGTTCTGCTCAAAAATTATGTAAGACAATGATGCTGTAAGTCAGATTTTTAACCTTTCTTACAAAATTAGGCAAGTTTAGGAACCGGAAACGCATTTTTCCAGAGCTTCACCGCTTTATTTTTTCGTCACAATAATGCCCCTAGCTGTAGTCAGCCTGCTTGAAAATTTTCAAGTTTCAATCTAGAGCTTTATCTAAGAGGGTGTTTGAGAAGTAATCGTTGATCGCATTCACCCGCCCGGAGATTCATTTCCGGGCGAACTCGCAACGCAGCAAAGCCGCTTTTTATACTTTTCAAACACCCTCTAAGCGTTATATGCAAACATTATGTCTTTTCAAGTTGTTTCAGTTGCAAATGTAACTTGCAAATTACAGAGAGTAATTAAATTTTCTAAGCTTCCAAAGTTAGAAATACTACTTTGCAAGTTCTTAAAATGAATCTTCTCAGCGACTCTACTTTTAATCTAGTAGTATTAGAAACGCTACAATCCAAGTTGTTCTCAACAGTATCTAGTGATAGATTGCTTTTCACCTCGTGAATCAATCTGCACTCACTCAAGAAGATTGTGATTGAGTTGCATTTCTCTTCCGGATTTTCTATCAATGCTCATTTCGCGCATCCATCGATTCCTAATTCCGTCTGGTCAAAAGATCGATCGATTGTCGATCGTACTTTGGTTCAGTCTCTCTCTAGGCTTTGCTCTGTTCTATGGCGCTCTCGCACTTCAAAAAGCTTTTCGCGCTGAATACGTAGTCCAGGACGATGCAAGAGAATATGTCTTTTGGATGCAGCGATTCATTGATCCGTCCTTGTTACCGAATGATCTAATTGCTCAGTATTTCAGATCAATTACGCCGCCTGGATATGCTGCAATCTATCAATTGATGGCAATGTTTGGAATCGAGCCGCTTTGGTTTAGTAAAGTGCTTCCAGTTGGCTTAGGACTGATTGCAACACTCTACAGTTTTGCAATTTGCTTGCGATTGTTCCCGATTCCGATCGCTGCTTTTACCTCAACGCTGCTTCTCAATCAAAGCTTATGGTTTCGAGATGATCTGAGTTCTGCAACACCGAGATCGTTTGTGACTCCGCTCTTTTTAGCGTTTCTCTATGCACTTATTCGGAATCAGCGATCGAGCCTCATTGTGGTATTAATTCTCCAAGCGCTAATCTATCCACCGCTTGTATTCATTACTCTTATCCTTTTATCTCTCAAGCTCTGGCACTGGGAATCTGGAAAGCTTCGATTTCAAGCGAATCTAACTGTGTTTATTGGAATTGGATTAAGCGCGATCGCATTGATTCCCTATGCGCTTTCGTCTGCGGAATTTGCGCCACTAATTACGCGATCGCAAGCGTTGACGATACCCGAACTCTATCCAGGTGGCAGACACCCTTTCTTTAATCCGAATCCTTGGAAATTCTGGCTTATCGGTGAACATAGTGGAATCATTCCGCCCTTGATGCCGCCGTTAATTTGGCTAGGATTGTTATTACCTACTTTGATGCGATATCGATCGAGATTTCCGCTAGTGCAGCGAATTAACGATCGAATCTCAGTTCTTCCTAAAATTATCTGGGTGTCTTTGGGACTTTATACAGCGGCTCATTTACTGTTACTAAGATTATTTTTTCCAACTCGATACACCACTCATAGTTTTCGGATTGTTTTAGCGATCGCTGCTGGAATCGTATTCACGCTTCTACTTGATGCTGCTTTTCGATCCACTGTGACTAAGCTAAGTTTAGTGCTTGTTCTCGGTATCGTTCTGCTGCTGTATCCTCAAGTTTCGAGTAGCTTTCCAAGCACGAATTATCGAGTGAGCAACAATGCAGCCCTTTATCAATTTCTGCGATCGCAGCCCAAAGATACATTAGTTGCTACATTATCAGACGAGGCAAATAACATTTCAACGTTTGCTCAACGATCGGTTTTATTTAGTCGAGAACATTCGCTTCCCTTTCATCTTGGATACTACAATCAAATTCGGCAGCGGATTATTGACGTGATGCAAGCGCAGTATAGTTCTGATTTAACTTTGGCGAAAAGCGCGATCGACCAATACCAAATCAAATTCTGGCTCCTTGAGAATACAACCTTCACGTCTGAATTTTTACAAAAAGCGGATTGGCTCGAAAGCTTTCAGCCCGCCTATACGAATGCTCTCAACAATCTAGAAAAAACTCCAGCCCTCAGTAAACTTTCACGCTGTTCAGTCTTTAATAGCGATCGATTCACGCTATTAGATGCTGCTTGTATCAAGGCTTCCTAGTAGCTTTGACGAATGCGATCGTACCGAGAAACAATCCGCACAAAGCTACAGCGACGATCGTTTCTTGAATTCGTGGCGATATTACTACAAAGAATCCTTGCTCTTTGATCAGTGCCGAAAAGCTAGACACACAGAACGGCATCAAATAAAGCCGAAAAACTTGCCAAAAGTCTCGACCTTGAGCAGAAACACTGAGGAGCAACGCCGTTCCGACCACTGCACTAATCCCGATCGAGTTCGCCCAAATTTTCGGTGACGGATCGAAATAAAAGTAAACCGTCACCAGATACCAAATCAGATAGCACCAGAGAATTGCTTTGCTCGGTCTGATGTTGTAGAGATAGTTAGCCAGTCGCTTCATAATGACTGATCATTGCATCGATCGTGCTTCCTCAACTGTCTCAGTAATTACGGTACAGATCTAAACTCTTATAGGAAATCATTCAGTAATTCTACGCTCTCAAATGTAAAGTTTGTATCCATAACTCCTGATGCTGGGGTACACTGCCAGCAGAACTGATGAGCTTCAAAAGGAAATTAAATACATGACAGGTAATACATCGGGCGATGCAAGTAAGAAGGTCGCAGCAGGAATTTGCGGCATTTTGTTGGGCGGATTTGGCGTACACAAGTTTATCTTAGGCTACACAACCGAAGGCATTATTATGCTGGTAGCTTTCTTTCCAACCTGCGGCTTAACCGGAATTCTGGGCTTGGTCGAAGGAATCATCTATCTCACCAAGAGCGATGATGAGTTTATCAATACCTACATCAACAACAAAAAAGGTTGGCTCTAACGAAATGCAGTCTAATGTCGTGCGATCGATATTAGGAGATTTCTACGAAAGAGCTTACCGCTTGAAAGACTGCCCTTCGGCTTCGCTCAGGGCGCGATCTCTAGCTGACTGAGCGAAGCCGAAGACAGCGGGTAATTTGTTTTCGATCAATCTCCTTAGAGGATGCTTGAAAAGGATAAAAAGCCTCTTCACTTCGTTTAATTCCGCTCCGGAATGGAATTCTGGGGCGGGTTAATGCGGTGAACGATACGTTTCAAACACCCTCTTAGGCTGCGGATTGCTCTCTATCACTTTCGCTATGCAAAACTTTTCAAAATCCTCGCGCCTCTTCTTGTACAGCATTCTAGGAATGGGCTACTTCAATGCTTTTTCCTCGATCGATATCAATCCTTTTCTAAAAAACTATCTGATCCTCGTTCCGGTTCAGATTGGTCTAGTACTCTACTTCCTCTGGTTCCGTCGTGACACGCTGAAAGACTAAAAAACTTGAAACTTCTTAACCAATCCGGCGAAACATCTTCTACGCTCAAGAAAGGAGATGTTTTTTTGATCGGAGCGTTTGATTTTGTCTCAAACCGTTTTACCCCCTACAACTGAAACGACTGAAACTGTTACGCTCGATGTCACCGGAATGAAGTGTGCCGGATGCGTCCGAGCCGTCGAAAAACAACTCACCCAGCAACCGGGTGTCAAGTCCGCTACGGTGAATTTGGTCACAGAACTCGCCACAGTCGAATGCGATCGCTCGATCGATCCTCAAATTCTCGCCGCCAAACTCACCGAAGCAGGCTTCCCCAGCGAACCCCGCACTGCTGATCAATTCGAGGTTCCTGACCTCACCGAACGCCGCCAAGCCGAAATGCAGCGGCAAACTCGACAGTTAGCGATCGCCATTCTTCTCCTCGCTTTTTCTACGATCGGTCATCTTCACGTCGATTTTCTCGGTCTTAGCAATGTTTGGTTTCACTGCGGACTCGCGATCGCGGCTCTGGTTTTCCCTGGTCGATCGATGATCGTGGACGGTTGGCAAGGTCTTCGCCGCAATGCCCCAAACATGAATACACTCGTGAGTTTGGGAACGCTCACTGCCTTTACCGCGAGTTTCGTCGCCTTAATCTTTCCTCAGTTGGGATGGGAATGTTTCTTCGATGAACCTGTGATGCTGGTTGGTTTCATCCTGCTTGGTAGAACGCTCGAACAACGCGCACGAGGACAAGCCGCCGCAGCCCTTCAATCTTTAGCCGCTCTCCAACCTCGATCGGCAAGACTCATCGGTAAAGATGGCGCAACTCAAACCGGAATCGATATTCCGATCGCTCATGTTCGCATTGGTGAATGGCTCCAAGTTCTCCCCGGTGAGCAAATTCCAGTCGATGCCGAAATCGTGAATGGTGAAACGACGATCGACGAATCCCTACTCACAGGCGAATCGATTCCTGTTCAAAAACAACCCGGTGATCTGGTCGCAGCAGGAACGATCAATCAATCCGGTGCGATCGTGCTTCAAGTCACCCGCGTTGGAAAAGATACAACTCTGGCGCGAATTATCGATTTAGTTGAATCGGCTCAAGCTCGTAAAGCTCCGATTCAGAAGTTAGCCGATACGATCGCGGGTTACTTCACTTATGGAGTGTTGTCGATCGCGCTTTGCACGTTCCTTTTCTGGGAGTTCATCGGCACAAAGATTTGGACAAATTTACCGCAATGGACGATCGGTTTAGAACACGCTCACGATATGGGCATGATGGCGCATCCTTCCCCGATGCTGCTCAGTTTGAAATTGTCGATCGTAGTTCTCGTCATCGCTTGCCCTTGTGCGCTAGGACTCGCAACTCCGACCGCGATTCTAGTCGGTTCAGGAGTGGGAGCCGAACGCGGATTATTAATTCGAGGCGGTGATGTTTTAGAGCAGGTGCATCATCTCGATACGATCGTCTTTGATAAAACCGGAACTCTGACCACAGGAAAACCCGTTGTCACGAACGTGATTGGAGGCGATCGCATTCTTCAAATTGCTGCCACCGTTGAAAGCGGAACTCAACATCCTTTAGCTGTTGCAATTCTACAAGCTGTCAAAGATCTACCGCTTCTTCCCGCTCAAGATTTCTACACGGAAGCAGGATACGGCGTTTCAGCCAAAGTTGAAATTGATTCGATTCAGCAGCAAGTTTTTCTAGGAACAGCGCAATGGTTAGAGAATAATCAGATTGCAATTCCTGAAACGCTACGATCGCAAGCTGATCAACTCGCTTCCGAAGGGAAAACGATCGTCTACGTCGCTGCCCAATCTTCAGTTGGCATGATTGCCGTTTCCGATGCACTCAGACCGGATGCGAAAAAGACGATCGAAGCTTTGAAAAATCTGAATCTTAGAGTATTAATGCTGAGTGGCGATCGACAAATCACCGCACAAGCGATCGCGAAAGATCTTGGACTCTCAGATGTCTTGGCTGAAATTCCCCCGGATGGAAAAGCGAATACGATCGCCCAACTCCAAGCCGAAGGACATCGAGTTGGAATGGTCGGAGATGGAATCAACGACGCGCCTGCACTGGCTCAAGCTGATGTCGGAATCGCTCTCAAATCTGGAACCGATGTCGCGATCGAAACTGCGGGAATCGTTTTAATGCGCGATCGACTCGGCGATGTCGTCGAATCCATCCGTCTCAGTCGAGCTACTTTTGCCAAAATCCAGCAAAACTTGTTCTGGGCATTCGCCTACAACTTACTCGGAATCCCGATCGCCGCAGGCATACTCCTTCCATCATTCGGAATTCTACTGAGTCCTGCCGCAGCGGGCGCATTCATGGCATTTAGCTCCGTGAGTGTCGTCACCAACTCGCTATTGTTACGACGCTTTGCAAAATCGCCACGGGTGCAATAATCGGTTAGATTAGGTGAGGTTTAAATCGATCTCTGATCGATTTGATTGACTACAATAAAACTCCAACACTTACGAGTATCAAACAATGTCGGTACTCATACTGTGTTCCTCCAAGCAAGCTCGATCTATCTTGTCTAGGTCCAGTCCATTACCGTTTACCCACCCCTTTTAATTCGAGTGTCAATGCCCTCAGAACCGCATCAAAACCACCTTATCATTATCGAAGACGATAAAGGTCGCCGGGAGTTTGTGTTAGATGCCCCGGTTTATTCGATCGGTCGCGATCCGAAGTGCGATATCCGTCTCGTGTCCCAATTTGTCTCTCGTCGTCACGCCACCCTGCTCCAATTGCCCAACGAAGACGGCACTCACTACTACCGAATCGTTGATGGCAATCTCAAGGGCAAACCGAGTGCGAATGGTTTGTTGATCAACGGTCGCAAGCTGCAACACTGCGATCTCCGCAACCAAGACGAGATTGTATTTGGTCCACAAGTCCGGGCGATTTACTATTTACTCAAGCGTGATGCGGTACTAACGGTTCCCCCCGATGAATTCGACATTACGTTAATCAGCCCGAACATGGTGGGCGATCCAGAAGATGACGATTAGATCTGAAGGTTTTATGACTACTTCCAAGTGGAATGTTTTGGTAGATCACTGAATAGAAAAAAGGCTTGCTGCTACCTTCTATTCGTCCAAGCACACAGCAAAACTCAAAGCCTAACTTAAGGCTGAAGTCATCCAGAACTGTTTTGTTTACCGTGAGCAAGGGCGGATTCTTGGTATGCGATATGAACAGCTATGACTTTATATTGATTGGTGCGGGACATAATAGCTTGGTGTGTGCGGCTTACTTGCTGAAAGCAGGCTATAAAGTTCTACTGCTCGAAAAAAATCCGTTTCCGGGTGGAGCAGCCACCACTGAGCCATTAATGCCGGATGTTGTTTCTGGCTTTAAGTTTAATCCTTGCGCGATCGATCATCTCTTCATCCATCTCGGTCCTGTCGTTCGCGAACTAGAACTCGAAAAATACGGCTTAGAATACCTCTGGTGTGATCACGTGGTGTTCTGCCCGCATCCCGATGGTAAGTACTTTTTCGCGCATCGATCAGTTGAAAAAACTTGCGAGGAAATTGCTCGATATAGTCCGCGTGATGCTGAGAAATACGCTGAATTTAATGATTTCTGGCAGCGTGTGATTGGCTTTTTGACTCCGACTTTCAATGCGCCACCGAAGTCGATCGTAGATATTTTAGGGAACTACGATGTTGCTAAAATCAAAGACTTACTATCATTGGTGGGATCTGCCGACGAGACTTTGGATTTTGTTCGATCGATGTTCACCAGTCCGATGGACATTATTGACGAGTACTTCGATTCAGAATTTCTCAAGGCTCCCTTAGCAAGACTTGCCGCTGAACTCAGTACGCCACCTTCACAGAAAAATATGTCGGTGGGTTCGATCATGATGGCAATGCGTCACAATCCCGGAATGGCACGTCCGAAAGGGGGAACGGGAGCGCTCACCGATGCTTTGGTGCGATGTGTGAAGGATCTGGGCGGCGAGATTCTAACGGAGCAACCTGTTAAAAGTATTCTGATTGATGACAATTGTGCAGAAGGCGTTCGAGTGTCGAATGGTCAGGAATATCGGGCGAAAGTAGGTGTCATTTCGAGCTTAGATGCTCAGCGATTATTCTTGCACTTAGTTGAGCCGAGTGATTTAGACAAAGCTGATCCAAAATTACGCGATCGAGTTGCTAGACGCATCACGAACCACAATGAAGCGATTCTAAAAATCGATTGTGCGTTGTCCGAAGCTCCCAGATTTGAACATCACAATCACCAAGACGAATACTTAATTGGATCAGTGCTAATCGCGGATTCAGTCGCTCAAGTTGAACTCGCACATACCGATCCGAACATTGGTAGAATTCCGCTGGAAGATCCTTCAATGTATGCGGTTGTTCCGAGTATGCGCGATCCGTCACTTGCTCCAGAAGGTCAACATGTTCTGTGGATCGAGTACTTTGTGCCGTATCAAATTGCAGGCGCAAAAGGAACAGGTCTAAAAGGAACAGGCTGGACAGAAGAACTAAAAAATCAAGTAGCAGATCGCGTTCTTGATAAACTAGCGGACTATGCCCCGAATGTGAAATCCTCGATTTTGGCGCGTCGAATTGAAAGTCCTCCTGAACTTGAAGAACGCATTGGAGTTCTCAAGGGCAACTACTATCACTTAGACATGACCTTTGATCAAATGATGTTCTTCCGTCCATTACCAGAGTTAGCGAACTATAAAACGCCGATCGACAATCTCTATCTCACGGGAGCCGGAACGCATCCCGGCGGTTCGATCTCTGGAATGCCCGGACGAAATGCAGCGCGAGTGATTTTACAATCTCAGCGATCGCTCTCTCATGCTTTATCTGAGGCAGGCGATAGTCTCAAAACTGCTGCACAGTCCTTGTTCCGAATTGCAGAGTAAATCTCTTGGACAAATCGAAAATGCCTGCCGAATTCTATTCGTCCAGGCATTTAGGCAAGAAGTCTAGTAAAGACACAACGCAGCCATTAGAGGGTGTTTGAAAAGTATAAAAAGCGGCTTTGCTGCGTTGCCAGTCCGCCCGGAAATAAATCTCCGGGCTAATGGAAGAAACCCCGCTGAAGCGGACTGGGAGAATCATTCGGAGTTCTTAGCCCAGTTGAGTGGGCTTCCCTGATTAGCCCGGAGATTCATTTCCGGGCGGGTGAATGCGATGAACGATTACTTTTCAAACACCCTCTTAGATTCAGTATATGTTCTGTGTTGTCTCGAAAGATTAGAGGAAAACGTGAGTAGAACTGTGGATGCCGCAGATTTAGCGATCGGCAAAATAGTTGTATTTTCTTGATCCAGTAACAGAAATGAATTCTATTTTGAAGAGTGCGATCGCGGCTCAAATTGGAGCGGCAGTCATGATGTCGATCGTTGAGAGTAAACCTGTTCATGCCTTGGCGATTAATGGCGCAGCGACCGGAATTGCTTCTCCAGCCCAAACGATTAATTTCGACGATTTGACTGCTCCTGATGGAACAGCAGTGACGACTCAATATCCAGGAATCACATTCTCTAATCTTTTCCTTGCAGCTCCTAGTCCTTTCCCTAACTTTAGCGGTAGGATGGTCACGAATTTTTCAGGTGGCGCATTTGGCGCTCCAGCACTGAATCCGTTTTCTATCCAGTTCAGCACGACCCAAACTCGTGCATCTCTCGCGCTAGTCACCAATATCGGTGGGACGACAACCTTCACCGCTCTACTCAACGGAGCGGTAGTAGAAAGTTTTACGGCAAATACGGATTTCGATTCAAACAACAACTTCTATGGATTTACAGGAAGTAGTGGATTCAATGAAATTCAAGTTTCTGTGATCAGCAGTGATAATGGCGCGGTCATTGACAATCTTCAAATCGGAACCACAGCAACGCCTATTCCCTTCGGATTCACGCCGCTTCCGGGGTTAGCTGTTTCTGGTCTGTTGTGTGGGGCGAATCGTCTGCGGAAGCGATTTGCCAAGGAGCAGATCGAAGCTTAAATCAATCAGAGGAGCGATCGCACTCAAGAAGCGAGTCGAAATTAATCAAAGCTCAGTTTCTTAAGCGCGATCGTTCTTAAGAAAAGCTCAACGTCGATCGAAAAACACGGTACGTTGCACTGTTTTAGTGCGTCGATCGGCAAAAATAGTGCAACGGATCACTAAAATAGCCCATCGGATCACTAAAACAGTGCAACGGATCGACTAAAACAGCCCATCGGATCACTAAAACAGCGCAACGATCAACAAAAATTGCCCAATGGATCACTAAAACAACGCATCGGATCACTAAAACAGCGCAACGATCGACAAAAATTGCTCAACGGATCACTAAAACAGCCCATCGGATCACTAAAACAGTACAACGATCGACAAAAATTGCTCAACGGATTACGATCGCGACTGATCGATCAAACTTTGATCAATAACTCATCTTTTGGAATCGCATACGGATCTTTGCCGTATCCCAATGCAAACCGGAACGAGTGAGCGACACTTTTACTTGAAAGCGTCATGAATACAACCAAAGCAGAGAACGCCACGATCGCAGCCACGCCATAAAGTCCTCGATACCCGATCGCATTCGAGACAATCCCTAAAATCGGACCCGCTAACGCAATTCCCAGATCAAATCCACCGACAAACAGCCCGAAAATTCGTCCCCGTTCATAAGGCTGGCATCGATCGGCAACCAGCGCGATCATAATCGGTAGAAAAGTTCCACCTCCCAAGCCTTCCAACGCTCCAGCGAGTAAAAACCAATTCGCAGAATTCGCCAACGACAACACAATCAGCGAAATCGCATAACTGAGCAAACCGATCGAGATAAATCGTCCCCGTCCATAGCGATCGCTCGCCTTCCCCGAAACGAATCGCGTGATAAAACTCATCACTGCCGCAGCGGTGTAGAACAGTCCCGAATTTAGCCCGACATTCGATGCTTTGATGTGCAGCGGAACAAAAGTCGCGATCGCACCAAAAGCAATTCCAACCAGCAACATTGTGATCGTCGGAATCCGAATACGATCGCTGATTAACAATCGCCAAAACACCCGCTCAGAGGAGCGATCTTGAGGTTGGTGCTGCACTGCTGGAGCTTTCACAAACATGGCACAAGTCATACTAACCATGCCAAGCAATGAACTCATCACGAACACAGGCGCGTAAGTCGTTAACTCTTGCAAATAGCCGCCGAGCGCTGGACCTAATGCCATTCCGATCGGATTGACCAAACTCATGTAGCCGATCAATTCGCCACGATTCTCAGGGGGTGCAATGTCTACTACAAGCGAACTATACGCCGTTGTGAATGCAGCAATACTAATTCCGTGAAAGGCTCGAACAATCATCAAAATCGGAATCGATTGCGTCAACAAATGACACACCGGAGCGAGTGCTGCTACTGAAATACCAATCAACAGAACAATCTTGCGACCTTGCTGATCTGCCATCTTGCCCGCTTGGGGACGAAACAGCAGAAGCCCGATCGCAAATGATCCCATCACAATTCCAAGCTGATGATCCGGTGCGCCGATCGAGTTAACATACAGCGGCAAAATCGGCAGCAAACTTGCCAAACTTGCCCAAAACAACAATCCCGCAGTAAAGAGAACGCCCAGATTTTGCTTCGTCTGAGCGCTTAACTTGGCAAAAGTACTCAATGCCCGATTCCTGATGAAGAGAGATCTTAGAATATCAAACTTGTTAGCTTCCCGCGAGAAGGGCAGGCATGAGCACACCATCGATCGCATGAATCACGCCATTGTCCGCGAGAATATCCGCTTGCGTAACGGGCACATCGTTCACTTTAATGCCACCTTCGTGATCGACTGCAATGATTGATCCTTCCAGCGTTGGAGCTTCAAAAATTTCGGTCAAATCTTCAAACCTAACATCGCCATCTAGAACGTGATAGCTCAAGACACGACGCAGTTTGGGTAAGTCTTCGAGCAGTGCGTTCAGTTTGTCTTCAGGCAGTTTAGAAAATGCTTCATCCGTGGGAGCCAGCAGCGTGAATGAACCCTCTGTATTTTCGAGTTCTGCGGAGATCCCTGCTTTCTCGATCGCGCTCAATAATGTTTTAAATGATCCTGCTTCAGATGCAGTTTGTAGAAGATTTGGCATAGTTATGTCCTGTTCGATTCCTCTTCTAAGAAAAGAACAGTATGGTCGAATTTACATCGGACGAAAGAGAGAAATTAGCTGTCTTCCGGGCTGGTTCGATCGAGTAAATTTTTCTTCGATTCTTTCAACTCATGCCAAAGGGCTTTGATTTGTCTGTACGCATCACCGGGCGGAATCTTACCCGAAGTCTCTAATCCACACAGCAAAGAGACCCGCTGAGCAAACTCTTGAAGATTGGCATTAAACGCTAGGTTCTCAGGCGTAAACTCCCCTCGGTAGTGCGCGGATGGGTAAAGGAAGTCTTCTTTTTGTTGCTCTGGCGTTTTGTCCACAGTTTTACCCTAATGTTGATTAATCGTGTTCTTCATTGTATGTTGGCAATTCTGTGCTGAAAAGCGAGACTGATTTATTCTTGTGTCGTAAGAATCACCTCAAGTTGATTCAGTGCCATCTCTACACTTTCTGCGACGCTGACTAACTTAGGATTCAGCGATCGTAAAAACATTTGAGCCTCCAAATTCTCAGTCAATAAAATCACACGCTTCCTCGCTTTAATCGCCAAAGCAATTTCCGAAACAGTTCCCGCTCCGATTCCACAAGCCACGATCGCACCACTCGATAACACATTGATATTGTTCCGAGCATTTCCCATGTCGGTAATGATAGGAATATCGATCGCTTCTGAAACTTCCGAATCGACGTGCGGCAAAATCCCGATCGTCATTCCCCCAACACTTTTCGCGCCACGACTCACCGCATCCATCACGCCCACATTCCGCCCACCGCTTAAGACAACCCATCCTGCTTGAGCGATCCGCTGTCCCAATTCATACGCAGTCTGAATCTCTTGTGGAGTCGCCTGTTCTCCAACTCCCATGACTCCCACGATCGTTTTGGGCATTTTGACATCAGAATCGAATTCTGCAATCTGGATATGAGTTTTTTACCATCCGTTTCGGTGATTGTGCCAATCTACAACGGTGAATCAGATTTACCTGCGCTGCTCGACTGTTTGAATGCTCAAACTTACCCAAATTTTGAATGCGTCTTGGTCGATAACAATAGCAACGATCGCACCACTGAATTATTACAAGCCGCCGTATCCGATCGAATTCGAGTCTTCAACCAATCCCAAATCCAAAGTTCCTACGCCGCTCGAAATCTAGGGATTCAGAACGCGACTGGAGAAATTCTTGCCTTCACCGATGCCGATTGTCGCCCCGAACCGAACTGGCTCAATGATTTGATTCAACCGTTCCTCGATCGAGCAGTCGGCTTAGTCGCAGGAGAAATCAAAGCGCTTCCCGGAAACAGCTTGCTCGAACAATACGCCGATCGACAAGAAACCCTGTCTCAAAAACACACGCTGAATCATCCCTTTTGCGCCTACGGTCAAACCGCAAACCTCGCCATCCGCCTAGAAGCCTTCAAACAAGTCGGCTTATTCCGCCCCTATCTCACCACAGGCGGCGACGCAGATATTTGCTGGAGAATCTTGCGCGAAACGGTTTGGGAATTACGATTTGCCGAAACCGCGATCGTCTGTCACCGTCATCGCGCCACGCTCACCGAACTCAAGAGCCAATGGCGCAGATATGGACGCTCAAACCGCTATCTGCATGAACTCCACGGAATCGATTTAATGCGCGAACCGAATCCGTCCGAATACCGCTATCGACTCATACGCTGGATGGTTAAAGAATTACCGATCGCATCTCTAAAACTGCTGGCAGGCAAAGCGACTCTCGTTGATCTGATCCAAACTCCGATCGGGCTTTTCTGTCTCCAAGCGCGGTCAGAAGGACAACGAGAAGCAACACTTTCCAATGAAGCACGAACGATCGAACCTCTACCAATTCCTACGGTTCAATCCTAATGCGGCAAAATTCGCTAAATTTGAATAACTGTAAGTTCGATTGCGTGTTTCGCTTCGGTGACAAACCTTTGAAGCTTCTTAAATCCCCCACAAACGGGGTACTTCAAGCCTAGAGAGGTTTTGATTTTCAAAGTCCCCCAGAATGGGCGATTTAGGGGGCACAACTCCCCAACAACGAAGCGCACACTCGAACTTACATCCAATCAATCTGTCAGAGGATCGAATTATGCCGGAGCAACTCCTATTAGTCGATGATGAACCTGGACTCCGGGAAGCGGTACAAGCTTATCTCGAAGACAGCGGTTATACAGTCCATACCGCCACCAATGGGCGCGAAGGCTGGGAAGCATTACAGCGAATTCAACCCGATTTGGTGATCACCGATGTGATGATGCCCCAGGCAAACGGCTATGAATTCCTCAAGCAACTTCGGGATGATGCCCGTTTCAAAACCTTGCCTGTGATTTTCTTAACCGCACGAGGCATGAAAAGCGATCGTATTCAAGGGTACGATGCGGGCTGTGATGCGTACTTGCCAAAACCCTTTGACCCCGATGAACTCGTTGCGATCGTCACTCGCTTACTCAGACAACGCGCAGACATCAAAGCCACCAGCACCGATGACAATGTAAATTTGGCAGATCTTTCTCGCCAAATTGCGGCAATTCAAGCTGAACTGAAAGGACGAGGCGCGATCGTTCAAACGCCCGCCCCGATGAAGCTCGATTTCACTCCTAGAGAACAGAGCGTTTTAGATCTCGTGGTTGATGGCTTGATGAACAAAGAAATTGCTCGTCGGCTTGAAACCAGTGTCCGCAACGTGGAAAAGTACGTCAGTCGCCTCTTCAGCAAAACCGGAACCAATAGCCGGACAGAATTGGTTCGATTTGCGCTCGAACATGGACTCACGACTCCGAATCAGCAGCGTCAAACTGGATCGTAATCGCAGTTCTGGAAGTTCGATCGACGCTCAAAGTTGCGTCCAATTGCTGCACAAGGGAATTGATAATCTGAAATCCCAAAGTTTGCGGCGTGTTCAGGTCAAAATTCGCAGGAAGCCGATTTCCGGTGTCACTTACCGTCAGTGTGACCTGCGAATTTTCAACCCGCAACAAGACCGCGATTTCGCCCTCTCGATTCACCAGTCCATGCCGCAACGCATTCGAGATCAACTCATTCAGAATCAATCCCACTGGAACCACTCGATTCGCAGATAGTTCAATCTCGCCACTGATTGCCGTTCTGAGCGTGATTTGATTAGGTTCGATCGCATAAGTTTGCACCAGCATCGGAACCAAACTCTGCACATACTCACCTAAGCGAATCGAATTCTGATTGCCTAACTGCGACAATCGATCGTGAACCAGTGCGATCGAACTAATTCGACTCTGATTGCTGCGTAACAGGGCTTGAACGTCTGTATCCTGCACCCTCATCACCTGCAAATCGAGCAAACTCGTCACCACCTGCAAATTATTTTTAATCCGGTGATGAATCTCACGCAGAAGAATCTCTTTTTCGCGCACCGAGGCTCGTAACTGCTCGATCGTCGAACTTGATTCCGCCTGCTGAATCACGGTTCGTGCCGTCTGCAAAACCTCGATCGCGGACTGTAACTCTTGCTGAATCTCAACTTGGACTGGGGAACTCACGGTAGACTGAGCCAAAAGGCGATCGCGAATTGAAGCCAGACGCTGCCGAATTGCTTCTACCTGTTGGGCGAACCCGCCATTATTCGTACTAGAAATCATGTTTTCAGGAACTCAACCAAAATCAGCCGATATGCCGCTGCGAGGACGATTGAGAGGGGCGACATCAATTCGTCCCGCAGAGTGCTCCAAGGAATGCACTGCATAAAATTGCAACTCACAACAGGAACACGACTACGGGCGGGAACTCACTTGAATCAATGCAACTAAAATGCAACTAGGGGGGATTGGCTATATACCCTATCATCGAATGCGGTGCCGCACAAATCGCAGATGTGCCACTTTTGCTCATGTGACTAATGAATGACATCAGGTATACTCAATACCCTGAGTGTTTAATACTGAAACGATTTTTTAAGCAGTGCATTACATTAGATGTAGTCCCGTGACATGGCAGTGACGTTTGAGGCGATTTATGACTGCTCATCTTGCTTCGAGTTCGACAATGACCCCCCAAGCCGCGCAGGATGCGGTAGCGCTACGACAGGTTTTTGCATCGCTGACGGCTAAAAGTTGCCCGCTCACCTACAATTTCCACATGCACACGACGCATTCGGATGGGCAGCTACACCCTGAAGCGTTAGCACAACAAGCGATCGATCTTTCGCTCAAAGGATTCGCGATTACGGATCACCATCAGATCAGCGGATACCAAATGGCACAGCGCTATATGGAGACGCAATCAGGGACAGAGTTGCCGCAGTTGTGGACGGGAACCGAGATTACGTCTCGCTTGCTCGAAACTGAGGTACATATTCTCGGATTTGCGTTTGATCCAAATCATGCGGCGATCGCGTCTTATCTCCAAGGTTCTGCGCCTCAAGGCGATCGCGCTCAAGCAGCACGAGTGATCAGTGCGATTCAGCAAGCAGGCGGGATTGCGGTGTTGGCACATCCAGCGCGATATCGTCGATCGGTGGATGAGTTGATTCCAGCAGCGGCAATGGTGGGAATTGATGGGGTGGAAGCGTTTTACGCCTACAACAATCCAAAGCCGTGGATGCCGAGTCCAAAAGAGACGGCACGGGTGACAGAGTTGCAGGCTACGTTTGGATTGCTCAGTTCTTGTGGAACCGATACGCATGGGATGAACTTGCTACAGCGGCTTTGAAGATGCCTGATCGAGCGGTGATCGCTTTTCAACCGCAGCCATCACCGTTTTTTCGATTCGATTCTGTCGAGTTTCAGAACGTTTGGCACTCTCGATCCAATAGAGAATTACTTTCTTGGTCGAGTTGCTGAACGTCTGAAAATTTTGTTGTGCGATCGCGTTCTTTTCCAATGCGTCAATCAAATCGGGCGGCATGATCAAAGCCTCGATCGCATCCAAAGAAGTCCAAGATCCGTCGAGTTTTGCCGCTTCAATTTTTCTGATCCCCGCCTCGGTCATTAATCCTTCGGCAATTAACTCCTCAATGTATTGCTTGTTGAGTTTCGACCAAACGCTTTTCGGTTTTCGGGGCGTAAAAATCTGCATATAGCGATCGTCATCCAACGATTTCGCTTTGCTATCAATCCACCCAAAACAGAGTGCTTCTTTCACCGCTTCACTGTATCGAATACTTGGCTTTCCGCTTTTTACTTTGTAGTAGATTAGCCAAATTCCGATCGCGGTTTCATAATTTTGTTTGAGCCAATTTCGCCAAGCGACTCTGTCGATCGCTTCGGTTTTGTCTAGCTGATCTTCAAACTTCGGCATCGCTAAATGGCTAAAAGGTGATTCTCTTTATTCAAATCATTAACATTTCCTTAACACTTCCCTCTGAATCCTGGTTGCTTTCACGCTATGATGTGTGGAAATTATTGAGAATCTTTAAAACAAGATCCCAATAGTACTGAAAAAAACCGGTCTAAACTTAGAAATTTTACAGAGATTTTCAGAATCAAAGCGAAAATGTAGCGCAGCGTACAAAAACCATTTGATGAGTCAGTTTTAGTGGTCTAAAGTCATCGATTGTTCACAAAGTGCACATCGCGTTACTGACTCGGTAAACTGCTCCAGTTTCACTCGATACGACAAGGAAAGAAATGGTAGTGACCAAGGATAGACCGCTCGCAACAATGTTTCGTCAGATCGGAGGAGGCGCGTATCCTCCCGTTATTGAGACGTTTGAACGCGGCAAAACAATCTTTTTTCCGGGTGATCCAGCCGAACGAGTCTATTTCCTGGTTAAAGGAGCCGTCAAGCTCTCACGAGTGTATGAAGCAGGGGAAGAAATCACCGTTGCGCTGTTAAGAGAAAATAGTGTATTCGGCGTGTTATCACTGATTACCGGACAACGCGCCGATCGCTTTTATCACGCAGTCGCATTTACGCCAGTCGAATTGCTTTCAGTGCCGATCGAACAAGTCGAAAAAGCACTCAAAGAAAATCCGGAACTCTCGATGTTGATGCTGAAAGGCTTATCGTCGCGGATTCTCCAAACCGAGATGATGATCGAAACCCTGGCGCATCGAGATATGGGATCGCGCTTGGTAAGTTTTCTATTGATTCTCTGTCGCGACTTCGGAGTGCCTTCGCAAGAGGGGATCATGATCGATCTGAAGCTGTCGCATCAAGCGATCGCAGAAGCGATTGGATCAACTCGCGTCACTGTGACTCGCTTACTCGGTGATTTGCGTCAGGACAAAATGATCTCGATTCACAAGAAAAAAATCACCGTTCACAATCCTGTAACGCTGAGTCAACAATTCACTTAATTCGCTTAGAATTCTTTCCTGAAAGACGCGCCCGAAGTTTAGAGCGAACAGGCATAATGAAAGGCGAGTCTGGAATTGTCTTAGACCGTCTGGGGCTAGGGTTGTCTTGGGAGTGATATGTCCGATGTCGGGCTGATTTTAATTTTGGTGGTGTTGGTGTTGGGAGGAGCGATCGCGACAATTGGCGATCGTTTGGGGACTCGCGTGGGAAAAGCCCGCCTGAGTCTGTTCAATCTCCGTCCTAAGCAAACCGCTGTCGTGGTGACAATTTTGACCGGAACGCTGATCTCAGCTTCAACGCTTGGCATATTGTTGCTGGCAAGTAAGACGTTTCGTGAAATGTTACTGAACTTCGGGCGGATTCAGACAGAACTGCGCGATCGAGGACGCGACCTTGAAAAAGTGTCCGCTGATTTGAAAGCGACCGATGCTCAGAAGGCGCAAGTCGAAAAGCAATTGGCAGAAGCGCGATCGGAACGTGCTCAAGTCGAAGAGCAATTAAAACGAATTAACGCGAATTTGCAAACCTCGATCAATCGACAACGAGAAACGAATGCTCAACTCCGAACGACAGAAGCGCAGCGAGATGCGACTCGCCAACAATTGGTTGCGGTGTCTGAACAAGCGTTAACGTTACGAACAGGGATCGAGCAACTGCAAGCCGAGCAGCAAAAATTAATCGAGCAGCGTGATCAGGTGAAGGCTCAAATTGCGGAGCGAGATGAAGAAATTGCCGAACGCACGAGCGTGATCGAACAGCGCGATCGAGAAATTAGCGAACGCGATCGGGTCATTGCTCAACGCGGTACAGAGTTGGAAAAATTAGAATCTCAGCTTAAAGAACTAGCCTCTCAACAAGCAGCACTAACTGAAACACTCGGACGATTTGAACGAGATGTTAAGCTGATTCGGAGCGGCGATCTCGCGCTTTATCGAACTCAAGTCTTGTCTTCGGGTGTTGTGCGAGTCGTGGAACCGAGAGGTGCAAGAGTCGCAGTTGATCAATTATTGCAATATGCGAATCAGTCCGCGATTCAAGCGCTTCAACTTGGACGCAATGACCAATTGGTGCAAATTCCAACAGCGGAAGTGGAATCTTTAATCAGCCAGATTAGTGACGGTCAGGATTACCTGGTGCGTGTACAAGCTCGTGCGAATTATGTGAAAGGCGAAAATCGAGGCGTGTCCGTGTACATGAGTGCGGTTCCGAATCGAATTGTGTTTCTGGCGGGAGATACGATCGCGGCTCAAACGATCGATCCGTCTAAACTGTCGGCACAAGATTTTCAGAAATCGATTCAGGATCTCTTCGCAGCATCTAATTCTCGTGCGCGTGTGGCGGGTGTGCTGAATGACAATATCGAAATCGAGAAACTGTTGACTCTTGGATCATTCATTGAGCAGTTACGCCGTTTTCCGACTCCGGTTGAACTTAGAGCAGTCGCATCACAAAACACTTACACGTCAGGACCACTCAAAATAGAATTAGTGGCAGTGCAGAACGGGCAAATCGTATTGAGAGCATCGAGTTAATCTTCTTGAGGGTAGAGGCGTATCATGGCGGAACAGCCCGTGATTTTGGGATTCGATCCAGGGCGGCAAAAATGTGGTCTAGCTGTCATGGGAGTCGATCGACGAGTCTATTATCACGAGGTGATTAGTGCAGATGCCGCGATCGCTTCGATTCAATCTTTGCGCGATCGCTTTCCAGTTTCGCTCTTAGTGATGGGTGATCAGACTTCATCAAAGGAATGGAAACGAAGATTAGAAGAGGAATTGACGGATTTGCGAGTGGTCACAGTCGATGAGCGTAATAGTTCGTTAGAGGCACGCGATCGATTCTGGATCATGTATCCACCCAAAGGATTGAGCAAACTGATTCCTGAAGGAATGCGAACACCACCGAGACCGATCGATGATATTGTGGCGATTTTGTTAATCGAACGCTACTTAGAACGTTTGGTGAGTTAAGTTTCTCTATCAATTCGTCTCGATCGAAACAATCCTAGTTCTACGATAGAGTTCGCGAACTCAGTCGAGGCGAGTATGGACGTTTTAGAGCGGGTGGAATGGTTGCGGAAATGGACAGCGTTTTCGAGCTTGTCTCTGGAAGCCTTAACCGCGATCGCGCATCAAATCCAGGAGCAATCGATCCAAGAGAATCGACGAATCGGACTGGAAGACATTCAGCCTGAAGCGCTCTACATTCTCTACGATGGGCACTTAGAGAGCTACCGCACGAGTAAAACGACTGTAGCAAAAGTTACGAGTTTGATTCCCGGTGCAATCGTGTATCTCAAGGAATTATTGCTCGATCGAGTGGCAGAAGAAACCACAATCACGCTGAATGATTGTGTGATCTGGGCAATTCCAAGAACTGAATTTTTAGCGATCGCTCAACAGTTCCCAGAGATTGCTCAAAGTGTGTCCCAACAGCTTGCACTCCAATTAGAACAGGTTGCTTCTGAACTTGCTTATGAGCGCGATCGACAGATTGCATTGCGTTCGTATCTTGTCCCAAAAGTAAAACGTGGAATTGTAGGAACCAGCCGATACGCGGTTCGATTGCGCCAAGACATTAAGAAAGCTTCGAGCGATCGCGGTTCTGTTCTGATTTTTGGAGAGCCTGGATTAGAGAAAGACAATACTGGAGCATTGATTCACTTTGGATCACGCGATCGCAAAGAACCTTTGATCAAAGTGAATTGCAATACCTTACAGCCTGTGGAATTGTTTGGACGATCGGATAAGCCCGGATTGCTGGATTGGATGGGTCGCGGAACATTGATGCTAAACAATCTCGAAGACATTTCCCCAGAGTTTGAAGAGAAGCTAGTTCAACTGTTAAAGACCGGGAAGTTTACGCCGATCGCACGAGCAGGAGAACAAGCGCCAGAACCTCGATCGTATGAAGCTCGAATTCTCATGACTTCTGAAAAGGTTCTACCCAGACTAGAAAAATGTAAGCTCATTGCTCATGTGATCAAAGTGCCACCGTTGCGAGTGAGAAAATCGGACATTGCAATTCAAGCAGAATACTATCTCAGTTTGATTTCTCGATCGCGTGGAATTGCTAAACCGAAGATTACTCCCGAAGCAATGCGAAGACTTCAGGGCTATGACTTTCCAGGCAATCATGTAGAACTAGAAAGCTTACTCGGACGAGCAATTCAACAAGCAGAATGCTCAGAACTGACTGAAGAGGTTTTTTGGTCAACTGGCGATAAAAACCGTCGATTTCGCCTCAATTTGCTCAATGCTTATCCAAAGTTGCGACAGTTCCTCAGAAGTCCTTGGTGGACCGATCGACTGAACTATGGTTTTACGTTAGGTGTGTTTGCAGTCGTGGTTACTGTCTTAATGGTTGCACCTCAGAGCCGCGATCGTAACTTTGCGCTCAATTTCTTTTGGGCTTGGTGGTGGATGTTCATTCTAATCTCATTCCCTTTTGTGGGGCGGCTTTGGTGTGCAGTCTGTCCATTCATGATTTACGGTGAGCTTGCACAAAAAATTTCACTCTGGCTCTATCCTCGTAAGCTACAACCTTGGGCAAGACAATCAGCCGAAAAGTGGGGCGGATGGTTCCTCTTCGGTATGTTCACGCTGATTTTGCTATGGGAAGAACTTTGGAATTTAGAAAATACAGCTTACCTATCCGGTTGTTTATTGTTGTTAATTACTGCTGGAGCCGTCGTTTTTTCTGTGCTATTTGAGCGACGATTTTGGTGTCGATATCTTTGTCCGATCGGTGGCATGAATGGTTTATTTGCTAAATTGTCGATGATTGAACTTCGGGCACAGCAAGGAATCTGTTCAGCATCTTGTACAACGTATCAATGCTACAAAGGCGGACCACAAAAAGGGGAAGGAATGGAAACGGGTGGCTGTCCAGTCTATTCGCATCCTGCACAGCTTCAGGACAATCGTGACTGTGTGTTATGTATGACCTGTCTCAAAGCTTGCCCACATCGATCGGTCGAACTGAATCTGCGTCCTCCCGGAATTGAACTTTGGACAACGCACAATCCGAGCTATCCCGAAGTTTGCTTAATGTTTTTATTGTTTGGAGCCGTGTTTTTGCATCGACTTCCAGAGATTGAACAAGTGTTGGGGATTAATCTGCATCTCGATCGCTTTCTTGATCACACGATCGTATCAATCCTCGCATTGTTATTTCCTGGAGTTGTTGCAGTGTTCTTTCATCAAATTCTGCGATTGTTCAATTCTCGATCGCGCTCTTTTCTCGAACTTGCCTACGGCTATCTTCCACTCGTTCTCGGTGTAAGTCTCGCTCATTATTTGCATCTAGGACTGACCGAAGCGGGACGAATCTTACCTGTCACAGTAGCAACCTTCGGAGGCAGTTCGGAACTGATGGCAGCTTTACCGATCGCAGTGGCTCATCCCGCTGTGATTGAATTTCTCCAAGCTTGCACCATTATTGTTACCTTCTGGCTCAGTGTATTTCTGACACAAAAAATTGCCCGTCAACCAATTCGCAACGTAATGCCGCAACATCTAGCACTGGTAATTCTCGGATCAGTTCTATGGGCATTGATCATTACTTCCAAATGATACCTGGTGCTAGTTCTTCTCTACTTTCTCGCAGCAATTCCTCCAAGTAAAGCACTCGGAATGGTTAAAACCAATGATGCTGCAATGAACCAGAAAGGATACTCTTTAGGAACATACAACGATCCTAGAACGAATGCGATCGCGCCAACGATTCCAGAATGGGTCAGTGCTAATCGGTTCGCAATCCGCGCTGCTACAAAACTTCCCAAGAACGTGAACCCAAGACCGACAATCAGGCTCAGAATCAGAAAACCAGGACTCAGAACCGCTTGATTCAGCAACGATTCAAAATCGGTTTGCGATCGCGACTGAGTAGCGAGTCCGATACCCAGTATGAATCCAAGCGTCATTCCGACTACAAGAGTGCCAACAATATCCACAACGAGACCGATCAAAATTGCCTTGATGCTGATCTTAGAGAACTGATTCATGTTGCTGTCCTACATTCATGCTACAGAGTCTTACAAAGAGGGTAAGCATTACACTTCCGTAGCGCCCCGGAATTCAGCATTTGTTCGATTCAGATTGTGTATATTTTATGTAGAAATACGGGAAATTAAATCAATGATCAGATAACTCATCTAGTTCTGCAATTGAAACACTGAGCCAAGTTAATTAAACGATCGCTTTCCTAAATTGAACGATAAGACAAGTCAATTGAATCACAATCAACTCAGATTAAACTCACACTCACCTGAGTTAAACACTCATTCAATTGAGGAAACCGATCGGTTAATAAGGGAAACCAGCCGTTTCATCAAGGAAAGCGATCGCTCAATTAAGGAATTTGACTGCTCTCCTAAATTGAACACTTGCTCAAGTCGATGTAGCGATCGCTTTCCTCAATGGAACACTAATTTTATTGATTCTTGTCGAAACGTCGATCGAGCAACTTCCAATTCATCAGAAGCGTTGCCCCGATGACAAGTCGATCGGTAGAATTGAAGCAGACGAAAATATTCTGGAGCCTCATGAATTCAAGCGCTGCTTTACTGAGCCGTATCACTCAAACACCTGGGCAGTGTGGCGGTCGCCCCTGCATTCGAGGAATGAGAATTCGAGTCGTTGACATTCTAGAGATGCTGGCTGAAAACGTGAGCGTCGATGAAATTCTAGAAGACTTTCCTGACTTAGAACTTGCAGATATTCAAGCTTGTTTACTATTTGCGGCACGTCGGACTGATTTTCCCAGACTGACCGCATGAAGATTTGGGTTGATGCTCAACTGCCTCCAACTTTAGCGAATTGGCTGACCGCAACTTTTGGCGTAGAGGCTTCTGCTCTGCGCGACTTATCGCTTCGAGATGCCCAAGATATCGAAATCTTTGAAGCTGCACGATCGCAGAATGCTGTAATTCTGACAAAAGACAGCGATTTTATTGATTTGGTCTGTCGCTTGGGAACACCACCCCAAATCTTATGGCTAACTTGCGGGAATGTGACCAACCGCAATCTAAGACAATTACTATCCGCGACTTTGCTTGATGCTTTAGAACGGTTGCGGCAAGGCGAAACGATTGTAGAAATTAGCAATGCTTCCTAAGCCCTGCCCGAACTTGTAAACAAGCTGCGACCCTTGCGGTATCTGTGAAGCAGCACGCTTGTTCTCGACTAACACTTGGAAAATGATCGAGAAAGACCTCTAGTGAATCTCCTGCCTCCAAATAATCTAAAAGCGTCTTCACTGGCACACGAGTCCCAACAAAAACGGGGGTTCCGCCTAAGATATCGGGGTCGCTATGAACGATACAAGATGAAACCATAATAATTACAGCCAAAGGATTGCAAGCTTTATTCGTAATTGTATTGTGATGAGAACTCGATCGCTGCTACAGAATTGTCAATGCAATATCCGTATCACAGAACTTGATAGGCGCTCCACTCTTGTTTACAATCGCACCATCTAGTTTAAGAACATCTTCATCCACAGAAATCAAAACTTCTGCATCGAACTCGATCGCACTAGCAACATGAAGCGCATCAGCCGCTCGTACTCCTCTTACATATAATTCCACGTTGTTTAGCTGTGCCTCTACTGTTGTAGCTGTCAGATCAAGCACTCCAAGGCTAAAGAAGCGAACTGCTGTAATCGTTTGCGGAACGATAGATCGGGCTGCAAGCACTCGAATCGTACTCGCATTTGCCATTCCTGTCGCAACCGATGTAAGTTGTCTAAATAAAGCCTCTTCAACTTCGTAATAAGTCAAACTTGATGTTGCTCCTGTATGTGAAGAGGCAATCTTTTTAAGCACATTTTCTGCATCTTCAAACAATTTTCCTGGAGTACGACCTCGACGAACAGCAGATCTCAAACTTGATCCAGCGATCGCCTGTGAGCTGAGGTAATCAATAAAAACACCTGTATCGATGTAAACCTTCACCTGGCAACCTCTAAACCTTGGCTGTGAGTTGGGAGATTAGCTGTTCAGGTGTAACAACTTCTGGTTTGCCAGTTGACAATGAGGCAAGTGTTTTCTTTAATGCCTGGTCATAGGTCACAAGGTAGTCGCAGTCTGAAGCACTGCTTAAAATTAAAACATCATTTGAATGAGCAATGCGATTGCGAAGATCTGCTGCCTGTTTAAGATACTCCTCTGCTTTCTCAAGGTTTAAAGGTAGTAGCGTTACCTCTTGCTGAATCTCATCAAGTGCTTCGGGACGATCGCGAGTTTCCGAGAGCAGAAAGAGTTCTTGAAGTACAACAGGATTTATAGCAAGATGAACCTTATCGATAATGTCATGAGAGAATAGACGCGAACTTGGTGACTCGCCACGTAAGTACGAAACCACCACATTTGTATCGAGAAAGACAAGAGGCTTGCCGTTAGATGTTTGCACTGTTGCTGCGTCTCTTGATAAGGTATTTCTTCCAATTCTAAGTAATAAAGCGCAAGATAGCCAAACCTGCGCCCCGATCGAGCAACTTCCAATCAGTTGCGAGAGAACTCCTTTAAATAAAGTCGTGTTGCTTCCTTCAAACCCGCGATCGCTTGTTCAATCGTCTCGCCCTGATCCACAGTGCCCACTTCTGGACACTCAGCGATGTACATCTCGTCTTCTTTGTAAACAATCACTGTAAAGGCACAGCTTTTCATCGGTCTTTGTTTCTACGATCGCTTTTTCCCAAGATAACATCGACTCGATCGAGCAACTTCTAATCAATCAAGAGCATTGAACACCGAGAATTCTTCTGCTGAGTAGTAAATTAATACTTCAGTTAACCAGCAAATTTAGTCCGAATAAAAGCACTTTTTCGGTCTATCACAGTCTCAAGCCGAGTCATCAAGTAATAATCAAAATGATTAAAGCTGCTGCTACAACCAATCAGAGTTCGGAGTTCTTGTAAATCAAGGATATGTATCATTGAATTGCTTTCTAATGCTGTCTTCATCAAGCATATTGTGATTTCATCCCAATTTATGAAAGGAAACATTTCGGAGATGACCACAACACCATGTGGAACAATCTCCCGATTGAAATTTAGTTCAACTCCGGACTTAGTGACTATTTTCTGACCGCTCCTAACTGTCTTGATCGCACCGCGTAATTGTCTAAGCGCCTTTTCAATTTGGCTCTCTATGTTTTTTGCCCTGCGTTCGGTACTTCTTTCTAGAGAAGTATTGAGAACTGAGGAAACTTTAGTTTCAAAAAGAAAAATACCTTGATTAGTAAAACAAAAGATGTCAGTAAGTTCGCGAATCTTTCCGTTATCACTTAGAACCTGTGGCGACCTATATATCTGATCAATAAACAGACTTTCTAGCAACTGCCATGTAGATTGTTCAAGCCCTCCACCTTCGTCCTCACTAAGAGCATTAAACATCTGTATTTTGTCATTAACACCGTAAACGTAAACGTCTATAGTGTTGAAGCTGGCTGACGTAAGTTCTACTTGCTCAGAATTTAGTAGAGCAGCTTGGGCAACACTATTTGGAACTAAACTGCTTTGAAGATTATCCAGAGCAGACTGTACATCTTTCGTAGAGACTCCAGCATAAAAAGACTCAAATGATAATATCAACTGAGAAACTCTATCTACTGCGTTGCCCCAGGAAGTTTCTGCCCATGCAACATTTCGGATAAGTTCATCATAGAGAAATAATGGAGTAGATCTCCGATTCAGAATTTCGGGTAATGCACTGTGTTCAGCTTGATTAATATGAGATCCAAACACCATGAATGGTGCATCTTTGCCATCGTAAATCTGAACACAGCTTGTAAGAATGGGAGGATACGCTGACTGATCAACAGTAAAGGACACTTTTACTGTGCATCCCGCCATGATCGCTTTTAGTACATTTGTGGGCGCTTTCAGCAATATTGCGTGTGAATCAGTGCCAACAGAACGAACAAACCAAATGCCTGCCGATTCATGAAATATCTCTCTGTAAATTTCTTCAGAAGGAATGTGCATAACTGGTTTTTAGTAGAATCAAGCAGTCAGGATCGTTTAGGGAAATTCTGTTGCTAAGGTAATGAGCGTACGCCCAGTTAAATAATTAAGTCTAATCGTACTGCACCTTAAATCTACTGACCTACACAGCACACTCTGGTCACTTTTGATCACCGATCGATTAGAGATCCTTTTATTGTGAATCAATAAAATCCCCCTGCCAAAAGTCATTAAGTATTATTACCTCCACATGATATGATGACACCTGGTTCAGCATTGTCGGGATCGCTCGGATATCCAACGACTTCGATCGCTATCATGGCAATGTAGACCTAACTTTGGAGCCGCGCCTGCTATGGAAGAAACGATCCAAACTGGTACAGAAAAACCAGAACCGAGTGCATCAATGGACGACTATTATCGACTCCAAAACGAGTTGCTAATTACGACCATCATTCTCACCGGGTTGATCTTCTTTCCCGTCTGGTATTTCTATTCGCTGAACACTGCTCTGAATTATTTAATTGGAGCGTGTACAGGTGTGGTTTACTTAAAGTTATTGGCACGAAACGTAGAGCGCCTGGGTACCGAGAAACAACAGATCAGCAAAACACATTTAGCCGTCTTTGCCGGGGTGATCATCGTCGCCACACAAGCAAAACAGCTTCATGTCCTTCCTGTTTTTCTGGGATTTCTCACGTACAAAGGAACCCTACTCGTGTATACCCTGCGGACTCTATTCACGCCTGATCAAACTCAGAGTTAAAAAATAGAAATTCGCAAAAAATATTGCTCCTTGAATCTGGGAAAAGCCGCCTGAACTGAAATGCTAAATTTCCTCGACGCTCCCAACGTTTTACCGATCGCCAACCTAGAGGTGGGTCATCATCTCTATTGGCAAATTGGCAATCTAAAGATTCATGGGCAGGTTTTTATCGTCTCCTGGATTGTAATCGGGCTGTTAGTTGGCGCTTCGGTGCTGGCAACCCGCAACCCGCAACGCATTCCAAAAGGCGTTCAGAACCTGATGGAGTACGCGCTGGAGTATGTGCGGGAGTTGACCAAGAACCAACTCGGTGAAAAAGAGTACCGTCCCTGGGTTCCCTTCGTTGGAACACTGTTTCTGTTCATCTTTGTCTCGAACTGGTCGGGCGCACTCGTCCCCTGGAAGCTAATCAAGCTCCCAG
The DNA here is from genome assembly GCF_050565645.1 of Leptolyngbya sp. AN10. NCBI lineage: Bacteria > Bacillati > Cyanobacteriota > Cyanophyceae > Leptolyngbyales > Leptolyngbyaceae > Leptolyngbya > Leptolyngbya sp. AN10. The sequence continues at coordinate 7,569 of NZ_JBNXVP010000028.1, read as the reverse complement.
AAGGCGAACTCGCTGCCCCAACAAACGACATCAACACGACTGTCGCCCTAGCGCTCTTAGTATCGCTGGCATACTTCTACGCGGGCTTCAGTAAAAAAGGGTTGGGCTACTTCGCGAAGTACGTTCAGCCGACTCCGGTTCTCCTGCCCATTGCGATTCTAGAGGACTTCACCAAGCCGCTTTCCCTCAGCTTCCGACTTTTTGGTAACATCTTGGCGGATGAGTTGGTGGTCGGTGTATTGGTGCTTCTAGTGCCGCTGTTTGTGCCGCTGCCTGTGATGCTGCTGGGGTTATTCACCAGCGCAATTCAGGCACTCGTGTTTGCGACTCTCGCGGGTGCTTATATTCATGAAGCACTCGAAGGTCACGGCGAAGAAGAACACGCGCCGTAGATCCGATTTCTGTTCACCGTATTCAACTCAAAGGAAACAACTATGAACCCTACCGTTGCTGCTGCTTCTGTGATCGCTGCTGCTCTTGCGATCGGTCTTGCTGCAATTGGACCTGGTATCGGTCAAGGTAACGCTTCGGGAGAAGCTGTTGCAGGGATCGCTCGTCAGCCTGAAGCAGAAGGAAAAATCCGTGGTACGTTGCTTCTGACCCTCGCGTTCATGGAATCGCTGACCATCTACGGTCTTGTGATCGCGCTGGTTCTGCTGTTCGCGAACCCCTTCGCATAAGTATGAAGCTTTGAGATCTGGAGTGCATTCCGGATCTCACTTTCTTATTCATCTTCATCCTTCTCCTAATCATGTTTGATTTTGATGCAACGCTGCCAGTTATGGCGGTGCAATTTTTACTGTTGGTTGCAGTGCTGAACGCTGTGTTCTTTAAACCGTTGACGAAAGTGGTTGAAGACCGCAACGATTTCATCCGAGGCACTGAGGCAGATGCGAAAGAGCGATTGGCAAAGTCGGAAGCGTTAGCGAAACAGTATGAAACTGATCTCGCTGAATCGCGTCGGGCTTATCAAGCGACGATCGCCAAAGCTCAAGCCGAAGCGAACCAAATTGCAGCTCAGAAAATTGCAGCGGCACAACAAGAAGCACAACAACAGCGGGAACAAACTCAACGGGAGTTAGACCAGCAGAAACAAGAAGCTCTTTCAACCTTAGAGCAACAAGTGGAAGCATTAAGCCGTGAAATTCTAGATAAATTATTAGCTGGAGTTTAACGAGGCTGCTGGTTAATCAAGGCTCCCGATCGAGTATTTAATTCCCCGTCCAGTTTGGGATTAGTCACGCGCAGTTTTGGAAGAATGTCATGGAAATGTATTTGCGACTAGCCAGCGGAGTGAATCTCCTGGCTGAAGCAGAGGGGGGCGGTTTCGGATTCAACTTCGATATTCTCGAAACCAACCTGATTAACCTCAGCATCGTGATTGCGATCGTCGTTTATTTTGGACGTGGTTTCTTAGGGAAAGCGCTAACCGAACGCCGAACCGCGATCGAGACTGCGATTTCAGAAGCAGAAGCCCGTAAGAAGACTGCTGCCGGAAAACTCGCTGAACAACAGCAGAAACTCGCTCAGGCTCAACAAGAAGCCGCGAAGATTCGATCGGATGCGGAAACTGCCGCGAAGAAGTCGAGTGATGACATTCTCGCGAAAGCAGAACAAGACATCATTCGGATGCGTGAAACCGCAGCGGCAGATCTTTCATCCGAGCAAGAACGCATCATCAACGAACTGCGTCAGCGAGTGGCAGCAATGGCACTTCAACGCGCCGAAGGTGAATTGCCGGGACGCTTGAATGATGAATCTCAGCAGCGATTAGTCGATCGCAGTATTGCGTTATTGAGCGAGGGATAAATGGCAGACAATATTTTAAGGTCAGAAGTTTTAGATCCCTACGCTCAGGCGTTGATGTCTTTGGGAAAGTCGAATGATCTGACCGATCGTTTTGCTGAAGATGTCGGCAACATTCTCGATACGTTGAACGGTTCGCAAGAATTGAAGGACTTCATCGCGAATCCTTTGGCAAAAGGCGATCTCAAGCGAGAAGTTTTGTCTCAGGTGTTCGGTGAAGCAGTGCATCCGTTCACGCGGAATTTCATTATGTTGCTCATCGATCGTCGTCGCGTGATGTTTCTCGAAGGCATCTGTCAGCAGTATCAGAGACTTTACCGGAAGCTGAAGCAAGCCGTTTTAGCAGAAGTCACTTCGACGGTTGACCTGAACGACGATCAGAAGAATGCGATTCGCGAGAAAGTCATTGCGATGACGAATGCGAACTCTGTCGAAATCGAAACTAAGATCGATCCAGACTTGATCGGTGGTGTGATCATCAAAGTTGGTTCACAAGTGATTGATGCGAGTCTGCGCGGTCAGTTGCGGCGGATTACGCTACGTTTGACCAGTTCAAACTAAACCCCCTTTTTCCCTTTCATCTCTCATCCTTTAACAGAGGTTTCCAATGGCAGCAATCAGACCAGACGAAATTAGTAACATTATTCGCCAGCAGATCGAAACCTACGATCAAGGCGTGAAAGTGGCAAACGTAGGAACCGTGCTGCAAGTCGGCGACGGTATCGCCCGGATCTATGGCTTGGAAAAGTGCATGTCCGGTGAACTGGTGCAATTTGAAGATGGTTCCGTCGGTATGGCGTTGAACTTGGAAGAAGATAACGTCGGTGCAGTATTGATGTCCGACGGTCGCAGCATCCAAGAGGGAAGCTCTGTGACTTCCACCGGACGGATTGCTCAAATTCCCGTGGGCGATGCGATGATCGGTCGCGTCGTCGATGCTCTGGCACGTCCTCTAGACGGAAAAGGCGACATCAATACGACCGAATCTCGCCTAATCGAGTCGATGGCTCCAGGTATCATTGCGCGGAAGTCGGTTTGTGAGCCGATGCAAACGGGCATTACCGCGATCGATTCAATGATTCCGATCGGTCGGGGACAGCGTGAATTGATTATTGGCGATCGTCAAACCGGAAAGACTTCGGTTGCAGTAGACACGATTCTGAACCAAGCAGGTGAAGATGTGATCTGTGTGTATGTTGCGATCGGACAAAAAGCTTCGACCGTGGCGAACATTGTTCAAGTGCTGCAAGATCGGGGCGCGATGGAATATACGATCGTTGTTGCTGCAAACGCAAACGATCCCGCAACCCTGCAATATTTCGCACCCTACACGGGTGCAGCTTTGGCTGAGTACTTCATGTACAAAGGCAAAGCAACCTTGGTGATCTACGATGACTTGTCGAAGCAAGCTCAAGCTTACCGTCAAATGTCGCTCTTGCTGCGTCGTCCGCCGGGACGTGAAGCATATCCGGGAGATGTGTTCTACGTTCACTCTCGCTTGCTCGAACGTGCTGCAAAACTCAGTGATGAATTGGGCGGCGGTAGCATGACTGCATTGCCAATCATCGAAACTCAAGCAGGCGACGTTTCGGCGTACATTCCGACCAACGTAATCTCGATTACCGATGGTCAAATCTTCTTGTCGTCTGACTTGTTCAACGCAGGTCTACGTCCGGCTGTGAACGCAGGTATTTCGGTATCGCGTGTGGGTTCAGCAGCACAAACCAAAGCAATGAAGAAAGTTGCGGGTAAGGTGAAGCTTGAGCTTGCCCAGTTCGCTGAATTGGAAGCATTTGCACAGTTCGCATCTGACTTGGATAAGTCCACCCAAAACCAACTGGCGCGGGGTGTGCGTCTGCGTGAGATTCTCAAACAGCCGCAATATTCACCGCTGTCTGTTGCAGAACAAGTTGCTGTGATTTACTCCGGCATTAACGGCTACTTGGATGATATTCCGGTTGATAAGATCACGACGTTTGTGAAGAGCTTGCGTGACTATCTGAAGACGGGTAAGCCGAAGTATGTCGAAATCGTTCAAGGTCAGAAAGTATTGAGCGATGAAGCTGAAGGTCTGCTGAAAGAAGCGATCAACGAGACGAAGCAAACCATGATGGCTGCTGCTTAGTTAGAAGTGCGATCGAGTTTGTTGCTCGGTTTGGGACAGAATTGGAAATCGATCGTTCATTGTTCAATTCTGTTTCAGATTTAGAGTTGGTCGTTCATCGTCCAAACCCGCCCCGGATTGAAAATCGGGGCTAACAGTACGAAGTCCCTGAAGGGACTGTTAGATTAAAACTTCTTAGTCCCCTTTAGTGGACTTTGTACTGTTAGCCCGGAATTCTATTCACGGGCGGGTGAGCAACAAAGCGAAAAGCCTTTTATTACTCTCTGAAACAGCTTCGGATTTTGGATTTTAGATTGATCCAGAATCCAAAATCTAAACTCTAAAATCGTTTCAAACTATGGCAAACCTAAAATTTATTCGCGATCGTATTCAGTCGGTCAAGAACACCAAAAAGATTACCGAAGCGATGCGGCTCGTGGCAGCAGCAAAAGTGCGTCGGGCACAAGAACAAGTCACTGCAACTCGTCCGTTTGCCGATCGCCTAGCGCAAGTGCTATACGGCTTACAAGCGCGATTGAGATTTGAAGAAGCAGACTTACCGTTGCTGAGAAAGCGCGAAGTCAATACCGTTGGATTGCTCGTGATTTCGGGCGATCGCGGATTGTGCGGCGGCTATAATGCCAACGTGATTCGTCGGGCGGAAATTCGCGCTAAAGAACTCCAAGCAGAAGGCATCGACTACAAAATGGTTGTGGTTGGGCGGAAGGCGGCACAGTATTTTCAGCGTCGGGATTATCCGATCGTGGAAAGCTATGCAGGCTTAGAGCAAATTCCGACCGCAGCAGAAGCGGCACAAATCGCGGATGTGGTGCTGTCGCAGTTTTTGTCGGATAGTGTCGATCGAGTCGAGCTAATCTACACCAAGTTCGTGTCGTTGATTGCGTCTCGTCCGGTAGTGCAAACACTGTTACCGCTCGATCCGCAAGGGTTAGAGGTTTCAGATGATGAAATCTTCCGCTTGACGACTCGCGGCGGACAGTTCCAAGTCGAGCGTGAGAAAGTAGCGGCTCCTGAAGCTCAAAGCTTCCCGCAAGATATGATCTTCGAGCAAGATCCGGTGCAAATTCTCGATGCGCTGTTGCCGTTGTATCTGAATAACCAATTGCTCAGAGCGCTGCAAGAGGCGGCGGCGAGTGAGTTGGCGGCTCGGATGACCGCAATGAATAACGCAAGTGATAACGCGAAGAATTTGATCGGTTCGCTTACGTTGTCCTATAACAAGGCACGTCAGGCGGCAATTACTCAAGAACTGCTGGAAGTGGTTGCGGGTGCAGATGCACTAACTTAAGATTGTTCTCGAAATTCTTTAGAGCGTCCAGGGAAACTTGGGCGCTCTTTTGTTGAATTGCTCAGAGTTCTCCCTAGAAAGTTTCTGGAAATGGGCGTTTACAGAGTATTTCAAGCAACCGAACTTGTTCAGTAGCGTTCATTCTTAAAATCATCGTAATGAGCAATTCTTCTACATCAGTAATAGATGCTCCTGAAGCTTTGAGTTCTTGCTGCAAAACAAGCATCTTACGAGTTACAAGTACATCGCTTGGAATGCCACTAAATGAGGTGCGCGATTGTTGTTGATTTCTAATTTGCTGTTTCTTCTTCCACGCCTTTTCTTCTTCCTGCCATTGTTTCTCTAAAACTTCTTCTACAAGGGAATTCCATCCGTACTTAAATCCTAATATTGAAGAGAGCGAATTCAATTCTTCATCGGAAAGCTTAAATTCTTGTTTGAGTTGCCCGTAAATCCACCCGTCCTTCCATCCTTCTACGGCTCTTTGCTTGATAAGCGATCGTAAGCGGTCTTTAACTTCTTGACGCATAGAATGAGTACAGATTAATCGTCGCTTACTAACGTTCCCACAATGAGTTTAGCGATCGCCTCGGCATAGATTGGGTGGAAACTCGATCGCAAAGCAAAAAGATAAAATCACCTTAGTAGCATGAGGATAGATTCGATGACCCCTCAACTTGAAAATGCGATCGCGATCGCTCAATCTCTCTCGATTGAAGAACAACGCGAATTACTCGATGTTCTCTCTGAGTTAGTGAACGAACCTGAAGAAGATGTCGAGCCAAGCGCTGATGAAATTGCAGCCAGTCTTCAAAGAGCGCTACACGAAGTCAAAACTGGACAAACTAAGCCCATTTCTCAACTCTGGGACAGTTTGGATGCAGAATGAATCGTCGATCGTGCAAGTCGAGTGGGTCTATCGCCTGAATTATGCGGAGGTAAAATCTAAGTGCCAGCAAATGAGACAGCGCAACTCAAAATTGGCAAAGTTTCTGAATCCATAGCCAGACCGCTTAATCAACTTGAGCTTGTTGTTAATGCCTTCCACCGCTCCACGGGTCGTATGATCCTCAAAATAGTTGGTCACTTCTTCAAACCAGCGATCAATTGTCGCCACACTCTCCTGGAAGGTCGTTTGTGCCTGAGCTAACCACTGAGCTAGGCGAGTCATGCCGTCTTCCCAATCGGTTGCGGTTTCAAAAATGTCTCGAAACTCCTCTTTTTGATGATGCAGGTGTGCCAGGGTCGGTGAGATGGATTTCACCTGCTCCAGTGTCGCTTTCTGCTTGTCGGTCAAGTTCGCTTCTGGCTTCAGCAGGGCATACTTGCTCGATTTCAACAGCTTTGCCATCTCGGTGCGCTCGGCTTCGTCCGCGTGGGCAGCAATGGCGCGAATTTCTTGATTGCGAAGGGTATTCAATTCCTTGTTAATCAACTGCATGACATGGAATCGGTCTGCCACAATTCGAGCATTTGGCATTTCCTTTTGTACTAAACCTCGATAGTTGCCGGACAGGTCAATGCTAACCTCGACGATTTGATGGAGGACTCCACTTCCCCACCCGTCTAGCACCTGTTTGATATCGACTTGCTTGCGCGAGGGAGCCATCTCAATCAACGCATTGCGATCTAAATCTACCAACACCACGGCAAAATCTTTCTGCCCCTTTCGTAAAGCAATTTCATCAATTCCCAGCCGCCGCAGCCCGCTCACGTCCACTCGCATTTTTTTTACTGACATACTGCACCATTGATGCCACTTGCTCATCGGTTAAGCCATGATTTACCCCAACATTGTGCATGTCGCTATGTCGCACTTGCTGAACAATCATTTCCGCAAAGCGGTCGGTATACTCCCGCCGTTTGCCCACAAACTCAAATGCCTCACTGAACGGCTTTCGACATTCAGCGCATTTGAACTGCCTTCGATTCAGTTTCAGAAACACCCGATGTTGGCTGAGGCTCAAATCTCGCACCCGATGCCGATGATTTTGATGCAACTGCGTACTTTCCTGTCCACATCGAGGACAAACGGCTCGTGTACTGTCTGCTCTTATCTCTAGAATCAGCGCGTCGTCTGTATTGTGGTAGTCTTCGACTTCCATGCCGGGGATATCTAGGAGTTGAGTCAGAAGCGGTTGCATAGATCGCAGGATAAGGGTCTCAACTTCTAGCATAACTCAGCCGATAGACCCTCCAATTCTGTAAACTGAGGGGCGGATGGCTCACTCCAACGCTGCGTCGGCTTCAATTGATACGCCAGTTCGTACTGCTGCTGCTCGAATTCACACCGGCGATAGTGCATCGGATTGCCTGGAATTAATTGAGAGATCGCCGCTCCGATCGATCT